>NZ_BSPB01000034.1:0-39831 GCF_030160815.1 Hydrogenophaga electricum
ACCGCGCGCTCGCGCACCTCGGGCGAAAACTTCACTGACTTCCTCATGGCTCCATCCTCTCAAAGATTGGAGCCTCCTCAAAATCCGGGGCGGTTCACACATGGATGATTCTTTTTTTTGGGCCGGGCTTCAGCCGGCCAGCAGGTCTGTCAGGGCGGCGATGTCGGGCGCACACGCTGTGCGCGCAGACGCTTCCAGGGCGCGGTAGTGGCGGACGACGTCGAGGCCGGAGGGGGTCAGGCCGGTGCCGCCGCCGCGGGCGCCGCCTTTGGCCGTATAGACCGCCGGCGCTTTCAACGCGGCGTTCATCTCGCTCACCAACTGCCAGGCCCGGGCATAGGACATGCCCAACTGGCGCGCTGCCGCGGCGATGCTGCCCGACTCGGCGATGCATTCCAGCAACCGGACCTTGCCCGGCCCGATGGCGACGCCGTCGTCGCGGTAGACGCGGACACGAAACTCGACACGGGCTTTCATGGGGCAGGACGGTGGGGCTGGAGGAGCGGATGCAGAGGCTGCCTGGGCAGACGGTGTCCCGGCATTATCGGCAAGCGGTGATGACGGTGCCCGCGGTGGGCGTGAGGGGCATGGATCTTTACTGGTGGGGGTATTTGTTGCCGATGTGGCAGGGACCGGCGGTACCCGCCACAATGGTCCGATGAACATCAACCCTTGGGACCGCAATTTTGCCGGTGACGTCTACAAGTACGGCACCCAACCGAACGCCTTTCTCGCGACCGATGCGCGCGACTGGCCCCCGTCGCTCGACGTGCTGGTGCCGGGCGACGGCGAAGGGCGCAACGGCGTGTGGCTGGCTGTCCAGGGGCACCGGGTGACGGCGATGGACGGTTCGGCCGTGGGGCTGGCAAAGGCCCGGGCGCTGGCCGAAATCCGCGCTGTGGCCTTGCAGACGGTGCTGGCGGACCTGGCCGACTGGGCGCCGCCGCCGGCCGCGTTCGACGCCCTGGTGCTCACCTTCGTGCACCTGCCGCCGGCCATCCGGGCCGGGGCGCACCGCCGGCTGGCTGCGGCCCTGCGCCCGGGCGGTCGGCTGGTGCTGGAGGCCTTTCATCCGCAGCAACTGGGGCACCGCAGCGGGGGCCCGCAGGACGGGGCCATGCTGTACACGCCCGCGCTGCTGCGCAGCGACTTTCACGGTCTGGTGGACGAGGTGTGGGCCTGGGACGGTGAGGTGTCGCTCGACGAAGGGCCGGGGCATCAAGGGCTGGCGCACGTCACGCGCTGGGTGGGGCGTGCGCTCGGCGCGTGAACGCACACGCCATTGCACAATCGCGGCATGTCCGCCGCCGCCACATTCCTTCCCGCCGACGATCCCCTGCGCGAACAGCTGCACAACGAGGTGCATGCCCGCCCACCGGCGCGCATCCGCCTGCCCGTGCTCGTGACCTATGTGGCCGTGGCCAATGCCGGGGTCACGCGCGAACAGGAATGTGAGCACCTGCGCCGTCTGCCGGGCCAGGCGGCGCTCGCCGTCTCGGCGCTGGAGGGCAGCTTTCTGCGGCTGCGCCTGCCGGGCTACACGCTCAAGTGGGAGCGGCACACCGAATTCACGCGCTACTCGATCGTGCAGCCCTTGCCCGAGGGCGCGGGGCTGGGCGGGCCGACGCCCGATCTGGTCACCCCCCTGGTGACACCGCCGGACTGGCTGGCCGGCATTCCGGGGCGCACCTTCGCCGCGGTGCAACTGGTGATGGTCGAAGGCCCCATCGACCCACCGGCCGATGCGCTGGCGCTGGCCCGCACCTGGCTGGGCGAGCACACGGTGGTGGCCTCGCTCATGGGCAACCAGCGGCATTCGCTGGTGGTCACCGACTTCTGGCTGCGCCCCTGTGGGTTCGAGCGCATGCTGGTCATCGCGCCACCGGGCACGTCGGAAACCCGGGCCGGCCGCATCTCGTCGCGCCTGCTGGAACTGGAGACCTACCGCGTGATGGCGCTGCGGGGGCTGCCGGTGGCCAAACAGCTGGGGCCGCTGCTGGCGGATGCGGAACAGCGGCTGGCCAGCATCACCGCCCAGCTCGAAAGCAAGGGCACGTCCGACCAGCAACTGCTGGACACCCTGGTGGCGCTGGCGGCCGGTGTCGAACGCGCCACGGCCGAACACTCCTACCGTTTTTCCGCGACCCGTGCCTACGACACCCTGGTGGGCCAGCGCATCGCCGAACTGCGTGAGCAACCCATCCCCGGCACGCAGACCCTGGGCGAGTTCATGCAACGCCGCCTGTCGCCGGCCATGGCCACCGTGGCCGCGACGGGCCAGCGCCTGGCGTCGCTGTCCGAGCGCGTGACGCGCACCAGCGCGCTGCTGCGCACGCGCGTGGACATCGCCACCGAAGAGCAGAACCAGCAACTGCTGGCCAAGCTCACCAAGGGGCAAGAACTGCAACTGCGCCTGCAGAGCACGGTGGAAGGCCTGTCGATCGCGGCGATCTCCTACTACGTGGTCAGCCTGATCCTGTATGTGGGCAAGGCCGGCAAGGAAGCGGGCCTGCCCGTCAAGCCCGAACTGCTGGCCGGCGCGATGATCCCGCTGGTGCTGTGGGCGGTGTGGCGCACGACCAAGAAGATTCACGAGAAGCTGCACGCGGGGCATTGAGCGTATGCCCCCACGCTCCGCCGCTGCGCGGGTCGCTGCCCCAAACTCCGTCATGCCCGCGCAGGCGGGCATCCAGCAAGGTCATGGCGGCCCGGCGGCTGGCCCGGCTGCCCCCACGCTCTACCGCTGACGTGGGTGCCAAACCCCGTCATGCCCGCGCAGGCGGGCATCCCGCTGTCCGTCCCGCGGGGTCAGTCCGCGGTCGGGTCCAGCGCCTTGAGCTTGCGGTACAGCGAGCGTTCGCTGATGCCCAGCCGCGCGGCAAGTTCGGCGCGGCTGCCGGTGTGTTGCGCCACCAGGGTGCGCAGGGCTTCGCGTTCGAGTCCACGCAGGCTCTGGGGGGCGGCGGGCTCGGCCGCTGCCACGGGGGCGGGGATGAGGGCGACCGGTGCGGTGCTGCGCCGGCCGGTGGCGATGGCGGCCTGCACGTCGGTGGCGCGGATCTGTTCGCCGTCGGCCAGCAGGGCGGCGCGCTCCAGCAGGTTGCGCAGCTCGCGCACGTTGCCCGGGAAGGGCTGCTCGGCCAGCACGGCCAGGGCTTCGGGTGACAGCCGCAGGCGGCGGGGGGCGGCCACGCGCTCCAGCAGCGCGGGGGCCAGCAGCGCCAGGTCGCCTTCGCGCTCGCGCAGCGGCGGCAGCGCGATGGGAAAGGTCGAAAGCCGGTAATACAGGTCTTCGCGGAACGCGCCTTCGGCCAGCAGGCGGTGCAGGTCGCGGTGGGTGGCGGAGATCACGCGGATGTCGGCGTGGCGCAGCTCGGTGCTGCCCACGCGGCGGTAGGTGCCGGTCTCCAGCAGGCGCAGCAGTTTGACCTGCATCGCCAGCGGGATGTCGCCCACTTCGTCGAGAAACAGCGTGCCGCCGCTGGCCGCTTCCACCAGGCCGGCGCGGCTGGTGCTGGCGCCGGTGAAGGCGCCGCGCTCGTGGCCGAAGAGTTCGGACTCGAACAGGTTCTCCGGCAGGCTGGAGCAGTCCACCGCCACCAGCGGCTTGCCCGCGCGCGGGCTGGCTTCGTGGATGGCGCGCGCCACCAGTTCCTTGCCGGTGCCGGATTCCCCGAGCAGCAGCACCGTGGCGCGCGAGGGCGCGACCCGCGCCACCAGCCCGAGCATGCGCTGGAAGGCCGGCGAGCGGCCGATCAGGCCTTGCGCGCCGGGCTGGCTCTGGGCCACGCGCAGCGGTTCCATGCGCTCGACGTAGAAAGCCGGTTCGCCGTCGGCCCCGGGCAGGGGCGAGAGCTCGATGTTCACGTAGGTCTCGCCCTGGGGCGTGTGGTGCAGGTGCAGCACGCGCTCGCGCTGGCCCGACTGGCGCGAGCGCGCCAGCGGGCAGGATTCGCCGGCCTGGTCGCAGGGCACGGCGAAGTGGTGCGACACCTCGTAGCAGGTGCGCCCGACCACGCTGCGGTCGGGGCTGAACTGGCGCCGGTAGGCGGCGTTGGCCGCCAGGATGCGGTACTGCGCGTCGAACAGGATGTGGGGCTCGGCCAGGCCTTCGAGGAAGGCGGTGAGTTCGGGCAGGGGTTTCACGGGGACTCCGGCGCGCCAGGTGGGGGGGCGATGTCTGCCATTTTCTGCCAAATCTGGCAGATCGGGGCGGGGTTTCACGGCGGCCCGGCCCCGATCAACGCGGGCAAGTGCTTGTGCCCGTGGGACTTTTGGCGGGTCTGTGCCGGTGGCATGGTTCTTGGAAACGGAGAGGCTGGCAGGTTCCCGGGCCGGGGCCGCGTTTTTTTCCAGGAGACCCCCGTGTTGCGCATGCTTCATGACCCTCGCAGCGGCGAAACCAGCTACCTGCTGGCGGACATGGAATCCGCCGAAGCGGTGCTGATCGATCCGCGCGGCGGCGATCTGCCCGTGCTGACCGCCTTGCTCGACGACGCGCGCCTGCGGCTGCGCTGGGTGCTGCGCACGCACCAGCACGACGACCAGCGGCCGGGCGAATGGGCCGCGCTGTCCCGGCTGGGCGCACCGCTGGTTCAGGGCGAACCCCGCGACGGCGCGCACGTGGCGCGCGACGACGAGCGCCTGGTGTTCGGTCACGAATGCGTGCGGGTGCTGGCCACGCCGGGCCACACCGCCCATTGCCTGAGCTTTCAGTGGCGTGACCGGGTGTTCTGCGGCGGCCTGCTGGTGGTGGGGGCCTGCCCGTACCAGCCGGTGCCGGCCGACGTGGGCGCCCTGTGGGACAGCGCCACCCGGCGCGTGTTCACCTTGCCCGACGAAACCCTGCTCTACGCTGGGTACGACGCGCGCGGGCAGACGGTCAGCACGGTCATGGCGCAGCGCCGCTGGCACCCGCTGCTCGGGGGCTGCACGCGCGACGACTTCCTGGCCCGCGTGGCCACCCCTTCGCTGGAGACCGCATGACCACGCCGGCGCAGATCACCGTCATCGGTGCGGGCTTCGGGGCGTTGTCGACGGTGCGGGCCTTGCGGGCGCGCGAGCGCGAGGCGCAGATCACGCTGATCGCGCCGCGAGCCGAACTGCATTACCTGCCCGGCATCATCTGGATCCCCTCCGGCCTGCGCACGCGCGAGCAGCTCACCGTGCCGCTGGCCCCTTTCTTCGCCCGCATGCGGGTGACCCATGTGGTGGCCGACGTGACCGGCCTGGGGGCGAACGGCCGCGTGGTGCACACCACGGCGGGCGACGTGGCCAACGACTCGCTGGTCATCGCCAGCGGCGGGCGTTTCCTCAAGAAGCTGCCCGGCATCGAACACGCCATCACACCCTGTGAAGGTATTGCTGCGGCCGAGCAGATCCGCGACCGGCTTCGCGCCCTCGAAGGCGGCACCATCGCGGTCGGTTTTGCGGGCAACCCGAACGAACCCAGTGCGGTGCGTGGCGGGCCGATGTTCGAGTTCCTGTTCGGTATCGACCGGCAGTTGCGGCGCGAAGGCCGGCGCGAGCGTTTCGAACTGGTGTTCTTCAACCCCTCGAAAGAGCCGGGCAACCGGCTGGGCCCGAAGGCGGTGCAGCACCTGCTGGCCGAGATGGCGCACTGCGGCATCCGCACCCACCTGGGCCACAAGCTGCAGCGCTTCGAGGTCGGCAAGGTGGTCACCGAAGGCGGCGAATTCCCGGCCGACCTGATCCTGTTCATGCCCGGCATGACGGGCAACGCCTGGTTCGACCAGACCGCACTGACCCGTTCACCCGGCGGCCTGCTGCAGGCCGATGCGCAGTGCCGCGTGGTCGGCAGCGAACAGGTGTACGTGGTCGGTGATTCGGGCAGTTTTCCCGGGCCCGACTGGATGCCCAAGCAGGCGCACATGGCCGACCTGCAGGCCGAGGCGGCGGCGCAGAACCTGCTGAACGGCTTGCAGGGCCTGCCGCAGGCCGCGACGTTCCCGGTCGAGCTGGTCTGCATCATCGACGCCATCGATCACGGCACGCTGGTGTACCGCACCCCCAGGCGGCAGCTGCTCCTGCCTTCATCGCGCCTGTTCCACTGGGCCAAGCGCTGGTTCGAACAACAGTACCTGAGACGCTACCGATGACACCTTCTCTCGCGCTCACCCCTTACGAGGCGCTCGGCGGCGCCGACGCCCTGCACCGTCTGGTGGACCGCTTCTACGCCCTGATGGACGAGTTGCCCGAGGCCTATGCCGCGCGCCGCCTCCATCCGGACAGCCTGGCGGGCGCCAACCAGAGCCTGTTCGAGTACCTCTCGGGCTGGTTCGGCGGGCCGAACCTCTACATCGAAAAGCACGGCCACCCCCGCTTGCGCATGCGGCACCTGCCCTATGCCATCGGCCCGGCCGAACAGGCCGCCTGGATGCTGTGCATGCGCACCGCGCTGGCCGAGGAGGTGGCCGATGCCCCGTTGCGCGCGGGCCTGCTGCAGGCGCTGACGCAGATGGCCGAGCACATGGTCAATACCGGTGATCGCGGGGGCTGCGGCCACGGCCAGGCTGCCCACGCCGGGGGGGCGTGCGATGCCTGAGATGGTGGCGCCGGATCGCCTGCCCCTGGTGCGCGACGAGCTCGACGTGCTCGCCAGCCTGGTGCCGCTGGACGGGCAGCGTCTGATCGAACTGGGTTGCGGCGCGGCGCGCCTGGCCCGGCAACTGGTGCAGCGCCATGCCGGCAGCGAGGTGGTGGCGCTGGAGGTCGACCGCACGCAGCACGCACACAACATCGCCCAGCCGCAGGAGCGGCTGGTGTTTGTGGCGGCCGGCGCGCAGGCCGTGCCAGCGCCGGACGCTGCCTTCGACGGCGCGCTGATGCTCAAGTCGCTGCACCACGTGCCCGTGCCCGAAATGGACCAGGCCCTGGCCGAAGTGGCCCGCGTGCTGCGGCCCGGCGGCTGGCTGTACGTGTCGGAGCCGATCTATGGCGGGGCGCTGAACACCCTCGTCCGCCTCTACAACGACGAAGGGGTGGTGCGCCGGGCGGCGCAGGCCGCACTGGACCGGGCGCTGGCTTCGGGCACACACTGGGTGGCCCAGACCGAGCGCCGCTTTGCCCAGCCCGTGCATTACGCCGACTGGGACGATTTCGCGCGGCGCATGCTGTACCCCAGTTTTGCCGACCACGGCATCACCGAAGCGCTGGCCGATCGGGTGCGGGCCGCGTTCGCACCGCATGGTGGCCCGCAGGGCGCATCGTTCGTGCGGCCGATGCACGTGCGGCTGCTGCGCCGCCGGGGCTGATGCCCCGGGACGGCGGGTTTCAGGCGCTCAGCGCCGCCACCGCCTGGTGGTGGGTGAGGAACACGCCGCCGCTCAGGTGCGCCAGGAAGTCGCTGCGTTCGAGCCGGTCCATCACCGGGCCCTTGACCTCGCTCAGGTGCAGCAGCACGCCCGCATCGCTCAGGCGCTGCTGGATGGTGCGCAGGCTTTCCAGCGCGCTGGCGTCGATGTCGTTGACCGCATTGCACAGCAGGATCAGGTGGCGCAGGTCCGGGTGGCTGGCCACCTCGGCCGCGATGCGGTCTTCCAGGAAGCGCGCGTTGGCGAAGAACAGGCTGCCGTCGACCCGCAGGCTCAGGATGCGCGGGTGCGTGGTCACGGCGTGGCGACGCACGTTGCGGTAATGCTCGGTGCCCGGCACGTTGCCCACCTCGGCGATGTGCGGGCGGCTGCTGTGCCAGATGTGCAGCGCCAGCGAAGCCACCACGCCCGCCGTCAGGCCGCTGACCAGATCGACCAGCAAGGTGGTGCCGAAGGTGAGCGCCTGCGCAGCGAAGTCGGCGCGCGAAAAGCGCCAGGTGCGCCCGAAGCTGGCGAAGTCCATCAGGCTGCCCAGCGCCAGCAGGATGGTGGCGGCCAGCACCGCCAGCGGCAGGTGGCGCAGCCAGGGCGTGAGGAACAGCGCGGCCAGCCCCAGCAGCACGGCGGTCAGCAGCGCGGCCACCGGGGTGCGGGCGCCGCTTTCGGCCACCACCACGGTGCGCGAGAAGCTGGCGCCCACGGCAAAGGCACCGCTCAGCCCCGAAGCCAGGTTGGCGCCGCCCATGGCGCGCATCTCGGCGTCGGTGTCCACGCGCTCGCGCCGCTTGGCGGCCATGCCCTGGGCCATGGAAATCTGCTCGACGAAGGTCAGCACCGCGATCAGCAGGGCCGGCAGCAGCAGCAGGCGCAGCATCTCGGGCGTGGTGTCGGTGAAGGCCATCAGGGTCAGGGCGGGCAGGCCTTGCGGGATCTCGCCGACCACCGCCAGCCCGCGCGCTTCCCAGCCGGTGTTCGCGGTGATGGCGATGGCGCCGATCATGATCAGCAGTGGCGCCGCCTTGCTCACGAGGTCGGCCGCGCCGGCCGGTGTGCCCAGGCGCCGCAGGCCGGGTTGGAGCCAGCGCCTGGCGGCCCACAGCGTGGCGACGGCGCCCAGGCCCACGGCCAGCGTCAGGCTGTGCACCTGGGTGTGGTGCTGCCACAGGCTGCGCAGGAAGGCGCCCAGGTTCTGGCTGGCCAGCGGCATGCCCAGCACGTGGGGCAACTGGCTCATGGCGATCAGCAGGCCCGCCGCCGTGACGAAACCCGAAAGCACCGGGTGGCTGAGGAACCCCGCCACGAAGCCCATGCGCAGCGCACCCATGACCAGCAGCATCGCGCCGACCATGACCGCCAGCAGCGCACTGGCGGCGATGAAGGCCGGGCTGCCGGTGGCGGCCACCGCCCCCACGGCGGCCAGCGACATGACGGAACGCAGCGCCGCCGGGCCGGCGGCCACGACGGGGCTGGTGCCCATGAGGGCGTACACCACCAGCGGCAGCACGCTGGCGTACAGGCCCGTGACCGCCGGCATGCCCGCCAGCAGGGCGTAGGCCAGGGCCTGCGGGATCAGCAGCAGGGTGACGACGGCGGCCGAGGTCAGGTCGGCCGTGAAGGTCGCCTGCGTGCAATCCCGGCCCCAGCGCAGCACCGGGAACCAGTCGGCCCAGCGGGCCGCAAGCCGGGCGGTGGCCGGGGCGTCAGTCGGGGGCATTGGCGGCTTCGGTGTGGATCACGCCGCCGCCCAGGCAGACCTCGCCGTCGTACAGCACCGCGCTCTGGCCCGGCGTCACCGCCCATTGCGGTTCGGCAAAACGCAGCGTGAAACCGGTGTCGTCGAGCGCGAGCGCGCAGGGGGCGTCGCTCTGGCGGTAGCGGGTCTTGGCCGCAATCCGGGTGGCGGTGGGGGCTTCGCCCGCGGCCCAGCTCACATCCTCGGCGCGCAGGCTGGGCGCCAGCAGCCAGGGGTGGTCGTGGCCCTGCACCACCCACAGGGTGTTCTTGGCGAGGTCCTTGCGCGCCACGAACCAGGGTTCGTGCTCGGCGCCGCCTTTCTGGGCGCCCTGGGCCTTGACACCCCCGATGCCCAGGCCCTGGCGCTGGCCCAGGGTGTAGAAGGACAGGCCCACGTGCTCGCCGATGGTGCGGCCGCTCGGGTCCTTGATCGGCCCCGGTTCCTTGCTGATGTAGCGGTTGAGGAAGTCGCGGAACGGGCGTTCGCCGATGAAGCAGATGCCGGTGCTGTCCTTTTTCTTCGCGTTCGGCAGGCCGATCTCGGCCGCGATGCGGCGCACCTCGGTCTTGGGCAGCTCGCCCACCGGGAACATCGTTTTGGCCAGTTGCGCCTGGTTCAGGCGGTGCAGAAAGTAGCTCTGGTCCTTCAGCGGGTCCAGGCCCTTGAGCAGCTCGTAGCGCACGCGGGCGTCATCCCGCGCGGTCGCGCGGGAGGTCATGTGCTGCCCGACGGGCTCGCCCGTGTCTGCTGCGACGCAGCGGACACGGGCGTAATGCCCGGTGGCGATCTTCTCGGCGCCCAGGCGCATGGCGTGGTCCAGGAAGGCCTTGAACTTGATCTCGGCGTTGCACAGGATGTCGGGGTTGGGCGTGCGCCCGGCCTGGTATTCGCGCAGGAACTCGGCGAAAACCCGGTCCTTGTATTCGGCCGCGAAGTTGACGTGCTCGATGTCGATCCCGATCACGTCGGCCACGCTGGCCGCGTCCAGCCAGTCCTGCCGGCTGGAGCAGTATTCGCTGTCGTCGTCATCTTCCCAGTTCTTCATGAAGATGCCGATGACCTCGTGGCCCTGCTGTTTCAGCAGGTACGCGCTCACGGCGGAGTCCACCCCGCCGCTCAGGCCCACCACCACACGTTGCTTGCTCGTCATGGTGTGCGATTATCCCGCCCATCCGATGGCACGATCAGGCGAAGGGACACCAGCGACACCATGGAACTGCGGCAACTGCGTTACTTCGTGCGCATCGTCGAACTCGGCGCCATGAGCCGGGCGGCGCACGATCTGGACATGGTCCAGTCGGCCCTGAGCCAGCAGATCACGCGGCTGGAAGGGGAGCTGGCCACGCGCCTGCTGCACCGCACGCCACAGGGCGTTTCCCCGACGGCGGCCGGCGCGGCCTTCTTCCGCGAGGCCAAACTGACGCTGCGCCATGCCGAGCAGGCGGTGCGGGCCGCCCAGGCCGCGCGCCTGTCGGGCAGTGTCACCGTGGGGCTGGCGCCCACCACGTCGGCCGTGCTGGGGCTGCCGCTCATCCAGGCCATGCGCGAGCGCTACCCCGACGTGCGCCTGCACATGGTCGAGGCCATGTCGGGCCACATCAGCGCCCTGCTCAATGCCCGCGAGCTGGACATGGCCGTGCTGTTCGACTCGCGGCTGCAGCAGGCGCGGCAGGCCGGTGGCAGCCGGCGCTGGGAAATCCAGCCGCTGCTGGAGGAAGACCTGTTTCTGATGCGCAGCGCGGCCACCCCCCGGCTGCCGGCCGAAATGACCATGGCCGATCTGGCCGACGAACCGTTGATTCTGCCCACCGGCCCGCACGGCCTGCGAAGCACGCTGGACGCGGCGTTTGCCGGTATGGGGCTGGCGCCCCGTGTGGTGCTGGAGGTCGATTCCCTGGCCATGGTGATGGCCGCGGTGGACGCCGGCCTGGCGTCTTCGGTGCAGCCCTGGGCCGCGCTCGGCCGCTACCCCGACGCCGGGCAGCGCTTTCAGTGGGCGCGCCTGACCGACGTGCCCGCGCGCCGGGTGAACCTGCTGTGCAGCCTGTCGGACGACGAACTTTCGCCAGCCGCGCTGGCGGCGCGTGTGGTGCTGGCCGATTGCGTGCGCACCCTGGTGACCAGCGGGCGCTGGTCGGGCGTCACGCCGCTGGACGGCGCCGGGGTCACCGGCCCGCGCCGGGCGGGGCATCGGAAATCGTGATACCCCCATGACCTGACCCCGCTGCACGGCGCGGGGCCGTCTTCCTACATTCGCTCATCCGCCGGGCCTGCGCGCCCGGCGCCCCACGAGTGAAGAGCGAAAAGCGAGGAGACGCATGTCGATGGACCCCGATGTCCTGGTCATCGGTGGCGGCAACGCGGCGCTGTGCGCGGCCCTGATGGCGCGCGAAGCCGGTGCCACCGTGCTGCTGCTGGAGGCCGCGCCGCGCGCCTGGCGCGGCGGCAATTCCGCCCACACCCGCAACCTGCGCTGCATGCATGACGCGCCGCAGGACGTGCTGGTCGAGGCCTACCCCGAAGAAGAGTTCTGGCAAGACCTGCTCAAGGTCACCGGCGGCCTGACCGACGAGGCGCTGGCGCGGCTGGTGATCCGCCATTCGTCGTCGTGCCGGCCCTGGATGCGCCGCCATGGCGTGCATTTCCAGCCACCGCTGTCGGGTGCGCTGCACGTGGCGCGCACCAACGCCTTTTTCATGGGCGGTGGCAAGGCGCTGGTCAACGCCTACTTCCGCAGCGCCGAGGCGCTGGGCGTGCAGGTGCGTTACGAAACGCCGGTCGAGCGGCTGGAGATCGCAGACGGCCGCTTTGTCGCTGCGCACCTCAAAGACGGTGAACGCATCGCCGCGAAAACCTGCGTGCTCGCGGCCGGCGGCTTTGAATCGAACCGCGACTGGCTGCGCGAGGCCTGGGGCCAGAACGAACGCGGCGAATGGCCGTCGGACAACTTCCTCATCCGCGGCACCGCCTTCAACCAGGGCGTGTTGCTGCGCCACCTGCTGGAAGACCACGGCGCCGAGCGCATCGGCGACCCGACGCAGGCGCACATGGTGGCCATCGACGCGCGTGCGCCGCTCTACGACGGCGGCATCTGCACGCGCATCGACTGCGTGTCGCTGGGCGTGGTGGTCAACCGCGACGGTGAGCGCTTCTACGACGAAGGCGAAGATTTCTGGCCCAAGCGCTACGCGATCTGGGGGCGCCTGGTGGCGCAGCAGCCCGGGCAGATCGGCTATTCGATCATCGACGCCAAGGCCATCGGCCGCTTCATGCCGCCCGTGTTCCCGGGCGTCAAGGCCGACACCCTGCCCGAACTGGCGCACAAACTCGGCCTGCCCGTAGACAGCTTCATGCGCACGCTGGACAGCTACAACGCCGCCTGCCGGGTGGGCACCTTCGACCACACCGCGCTCGACGATTGCCACACCGAAGGCCTGGCACCCGCCAAGACGCACTGGGCGCGCCCCATCGACACCGCGCCGTTCTACGGCTACGCGCTCAAGCCCGGCGTCACCTTCACCTACCTGGGCCTCAAGACCGGCGATACCGCCGCCGTGCGCTTCGGCGGCGCGGCCAGCCCCAACCTGTTCGTGGCCGGTGAAATGATGGCCGGCAACGTGTTGGGCAAGGGCTACACCGCCGGCGTCGGCATGAGCATCGGCACGGCCTTTGGCCGCATCGCCGGCGCCAACGCCGCCCGCGCGGCCCGGCAGCAGCCGGCCCAGCCCCTGGCGACGCTGATCGCCACCGAACAAGGAGCCCTGCATGCCGCCGCTTGACGCCCTGGTGCGCGACGCCCACGCCCTGGCCATGGGCGACGCCGTGCCCGTTTCCGACGCCGAAGCCGAGGTGGCGCGCCAGTTGCAGATCTGCAATGCCTGCCGTTACTGCGAAGGCTTTTGCGCCGTGTTTCCCGCGATGACGCGCCGGCTCGAATTCCCCAAAGCCGACGTGCATTTCCTGGCCAACCTGTGCCACAACTGCGGCGCCTGCCTGCACGCCTGCCAGTACGCGCCGCCGCACGAATTCGCGGTCAACATCCCGCAGGCCATGGCCCGCGTGCGCGGCCAGACCTACCACGACTACGCCTGGCCGCCCGCGCTGGGCAAGCTCTACCAGCGCAACGGGCTCACGCTCTCGCTCGCGCTGGCGGGCGGGCTGGCGCTGTTCCTGGTGCTGGCGGTGGCCCTGAAGGGCGGGCTGTGGCAGGTGCCCGGCGCCGACTTCTACGCCATCTTTCCGCACAACCTGCTGGTGGGCCTGTTTGCGCCGGTGTTTCTGTTCGCCGTGCTGGCCCTGGCGCTGGGCGTGCGCCGCTTCTGGCGCGACGTGACGCCCGCCACCAGCGGCGCGCCCGTGAGCCCGCCGGCCGCAGCCGAAGCCACGCACGACGTGCTGCGCCTGAAGTACCTCGATGGCGGGCACGGCGAGGGTTGCCACAACGACGACGACGCCTACACGCTGGCGCGCCGCCGCTGCCACCACCTGACGTTCTACGGCTTTCTGCTGTGCTTCGCCGCCACCAGCGTGGCCACGCTGTACCACTACCTGCTGGGGCAACCCGCGCCCTACGACCTGCCCAGCCTGCCCAAGCTGCTGGGCGCCGTGGGGGGCGTGAGCCTGGCGCTGGGCACCGCAGGCCTGTGGCGCCTGAACCTGCGCCGCCACCCGCTGCAGGGCGACGCTGCCCAAAAGCCCATGGACCGTGGCTTCATCGCGCTGCTGTTCCTCACCGCCACCAGCGGCCTGGCGCTGTGGCTGGCCCGTGGCACGCCGGCCATGGCGCTGGTGCTGTGCCTGCACCTGGGCGCGGTGATGGCGCTGTTCGCCACGCTGCCCTACGGCAAGTTCGCCCACGGCATTTTCCGCACTGCGGCGCTGCTGCGCCACGCGGTGGAAAAGCGCCAGCCCTCGCCCATCGGGCTGGGCGCCGACTGACGCGTCCCGCTTCCCTTTCCGTTCCACCCACCCATCCACCCCTGCGAGGAGACCACGATGAAAAAACGCACCTTGATATCCACGGCCGTGCTGGCCGGCGCCGCCCTGTTGCTGGGCGCCCCGGCCCAGGCCCAGGACTTTCCGCCCAAGAAGCCGGTGACCCTGGTGGTCGGCTTCGCGGCCGGTGGCGCCGCCGACGCCGCCGCACGCATGATCGCCAAAAAGCTGGGCGAGAACATCGGCCAGTCCGTGGTGGTGGACAACAAGGGCGGCGCGGGTGGCAACATCGCGCACCAGCTTGTGGCCAAGGCCACACCCGACGGCAGCGTGCTGCTGTTCGGCTCGGTCGGCCCGTTGACCATCGCGCCGCACCTGATGAAGGTCGGCTACGACCCGTTCAAGGATCTGGCGCCGATCTCGGGCGGGGTCTACTTCCCCAACGTGCTGGTGGTGCACCCGGGCACCGGCGCCAAGACCCTGGCCGAATTCGTGCAGTTGTCGAAGAAAAAGCCGGGCAGCGTCGACTTCGCCTCCACCGGCGCGGGTTCGGCCTCGCACCTGGCGGGCGAGCTGTTCAACCAGCGTGCCGGCATCGACATGGTTCACGTGCCCTACAAGGGCGGTGCACCGGCCATGCAGGATCTGCTGGGCGGGCGCATCGCGTCGTACTTCGCCGCGCCGCCCACGGCGCTGCCGCAGATCGAAGCCGGCAAGCTGATCCCGCTGGCCACCACCGGCCTCACGCGGCCGGCCTACATGCCCAATATCCCGACGGTGGCCGAAGCGGGCTACCCCGGCTTCGAGGCCCTGAACTGGTATGCCTTCGTGGCACCGGGCAAGACGCCCGAACCCCTGCTGGAGCGCTGGAACCAGGAAATCGTGAAAGCGCTCAACGACCCCGAGGTCAAGGACGCCCTGGTCAAGCACGGCCTGACACCGCAGCCGACCACCCGCGCCGAATTTGCCGCCTTCATGAAGAAGGAGTCCGCGCAGTGGGCCGCGATCATCAAGGAGCGCAAGCTCAGCGCCAACTGAGTGGCGCCCACGCCGCCGGGGCCGCTGCGCCGCTGAACAGCGCGTCGGCCCCGAACCCGGTCAACCGATTCACCAGACCCCTGCGGGCGCCCGCAGGCGCTCGACCGCTTGCCCGCCGACCAGGTGCGTGTCGAAGATCTCGGTCACGTCTTCCGGCGTCACGTTGCGGTAGAGCACCGATTCCGGGTAGACCAGCACGTTGGCGCCCTGGTCGCAGGGGCCGATGCAGCCCGAATAGGTGATGGCCAGACCGTCGTAGGCCTGGCGCTTCTGCTGCTCGGCCCAGAAGGCCTGCAGCACCGCGGTGCTGCCCTTGGCAGCGCACGATCCGCGAGGGTGCTGCGGCGGGCGGTTCTGCGTGCAGACGAAGACGTGGCGGGTGGGGCGGGACATGGGTTTTCCTCGGATTCATGGAGGCGCCAACAGGCAGCCGGAGAGGGCGCAGCCATCGCGAAATGCCGCGGATCCGGCTTGGCCGGGCCGCTGGCGTTGCCCCTTGAGGGGGATGCGGCGACACGCAGTGAGCCAGCGACGGGGTGGTCAACCAAATTTGAACAGGATGCCGTGGCCGCCGCGCGGATATTCCCAGGCCACGTTGGTGTGCTCGGTGCAGATCACCCGGCAACTGCCGCACTCCAGGCAGCCGTCGGTGATCAGGGTCACCGTGCCGTTGCCCTCGGCCTTGTAGCAGGCGGCCGGGCAGATGTAGGTGCAGGCCTGCGACTGGCATTCGTTGGCGCAGATCTCGGGCTGCTTGATCTGGATGTGGGGCCGACCGTGGTCGACCTTGTAGCGGTTCTGGAAGAGTTTTTCTTCCACGTTGACAACGGTGCTCATCGCGAAGCCCTCCAGATTTTGAATGCGTCGCCGACCAGGCCGGTCAGGCTGCGCTTGCTGCGGAAACTGCCCAGGATTTCCTTTTCCTTGGAATGCTTGTCCACGCCGTCGACGGTGAAGAAGGTCTTGGCGGCGCGGTTGACCAGTTCGGGGTAGGCGGTGAAGAACTGCGGGCTGCTGTGCAGCACCTCGGGCAGCTTGCGGTACTTCTTCAGGTCCTTCATGACGAAGGACTCGTCCATCTTGTCCTTGTAGGCCTTGAGCGTCTTCAGGCTGGGCTCCTGGCCCGCGGCCTTCATGGCGATGACGGTTTCACCGGCCAGCCGGCCGCTGGTCATGGCCAGGTTGCTGCCTTCGCGGTGCACCGCGTTGACGAAGCCGCCCGAGTCGCCCACGATCAGCCAGCCCGCGCCGTGGATGCGCGGCACGGCGTTGAAGCCGCCTTCGGGGATCAGGTGGGCGCAGTACTCCTTCATCTCGCCGCCTTCGATCAGGGGCGCGATGCTGGGGTGCTTCTTGAGCTTTTCCAGCAGCTCGTAGGGCTTGGTGCGCAGCGGGTTGGCCTTGAAGTCGCTGAGCATGCAGCCCACGCCGATGGTCAGCGACTCCTTGTTGGTGTAGAGGAAGCCGGTGCCCACCATGCCTTCGGTTACCTTGCCCATCAGCTCGATGACCACGCCCTCGTCTTCCTTGATGTTGAAGCGCTGCTGGATCACCTCTTCGGGCAGGAACAGGATTTCCTTGACGGCCAGGGCCACGTTGCCCGCGTCCAGCTCGCCGTGGAAGCCGGCCTTGCGCGCCAGCGTGCTGTTGACGCCGTCGGCCAGCACCACCACGTCGGCATACACCTCACCGCCCAGGCGGTCGCAGCGCACGCCGATGACCTGTTCACCGTCGAGCAGCAGCTCTTCCACCGTGGTCTCGCAGATCAGCAGGGCGCCGGCCTCGCGCACCTTGGCGCTGAACCACTTGTCGAACTGCGCGCGGATGATGGTGTAGCGGTTGTAGGGCGGCTTGTTGTAGTCGTCGCTGCGGTAGTGGGTGCCGACGAAGCTCTCGTCGTCCATCATCCACATGCGCTGCTCGATG
Organism: Hydrogenophaga electricum; assembly: GCF_030160815.1. NCBI lineage: Bacteria > Pseudomonadati > Pseudomonadota > Betaproteobacteria > Burkholderiales > Comamonadaceae > Hydrogenophaga > Hydrogenophaga electricum. Next base: position 16,969 of record NZ_BSPB01000034.1, read on the forward strand.
ATGTGGCGCTCCAGCGGTGCGTCCTCGCGGAAGTCCGGGATGATCTGTTCCAGCGCGTTGCTGTAGAGGATGGCGCCCTGCACGTTCTTGCTGCCGGGGTATTCGCCGCGCTCGATCTGCAGGACCTTCAGGCCGGCCTTGGCCATGGTATAGGCCGCAGCGTTGCCCGACGGCCCCGCCCCGACCACGATCGCATCGAACTTTTCGTTAGACATCACAGATCTCCTTGAGGTCGGGTTACGCGACTTTTCTAATGCGCTTGTCGAGGTGGGAACGGAAGGCCGCGGTCAGCACCGGCAGCACCTGCATCGCGTTGCCGACGATGCCGTGGTGGGCGAAGTCGAAGATGGGTGCGTTGGGGTCGGTGTTGATGGCCACGATCACGTCCGACGCTTCCATGCCCACGCGGTGCTGGATGGCGCCGCTCACGCCGGCGGCGATGTAGAGCTTGGGTCGCACGGTCTTGCCGGTCTGGCCGACCTGGCGTTCGGCTTCGAGCCAGCCGGCCTGGGTCACGGCGCGGGTGGCACCCACCTCGGCACCCAGCACGCGGGCCAGGTCCCACACCAGCTTGCAGTTGTCGGCGTTCTTCAGGCCCTTGCCGGCGGTGACGATGATGTCCGCGTAGGCCAGGTTGATGTGGTTGCTGCTGGCGTCGGGAATGAAGCCCAGCAGCTTGGTGACGATGTCGGTCTCCACCATGCCCAGCTCCATCGTGATGATGTCGCCGCTGCGGCTTTCGTCGCGCGCCGGCATGGCGGCGGTGCGCGGGCGCATGGTGGCCATCTGCGGCCGGTAGGCCAGGGTCATGATGGTGCACAGCAGGCTGCCGCCGAAGGTCGGGCGGGTGGCGGCCAGCGCGCGGCCGTCGATGTTCAGCTCGGTGCAGTCGGCCGTCAGGCCGGTGCCCAGGGTGGTGGCCACCGAGCCGGCCAGGTCGCGGCCCATGGTGGTGGCGCCCAGCAGCAGGATCTCGGGCTGGTGCTTGTTGACCAGGTCGGTCAGGCCCTTGGTGAAGGGCTCGTTGCGGTAGCCCTGCAGCACCGGGTCGCGCATGAGGTAGCAGTGGTCGGCGCCGTAGACGTAGGCTTCCTTGGCGTAGTCCTCCAGCTTGTCGGCCGGGCCGCCCAGCAGCACGCCGCTGACCTCCACGCCCAGCTTGTCGGCCAGCTTGCGGGCTTCGCCCATCAGCTCCCAGCTCACGCTGTGCACCTGGCCGCGGTCGTGTTCGATGAACACCCACACGCCCTTGTAGACCTTCAGGTGTTCGGGCAGTTCGGTGCTGCGGCCACTGCGGCCGGCGGTCTTGGCGGCGCCTGCGGCGGCAGCGGCAGCCATGGCGGGTTTGGCGGCGTCACTCATGGTGGTGGGCTCCTCAGGCGGACAGGCGCTCGACGGTCTCGTGTTCGAGCGTCGGGTGGGTGGTGAAAATCTTCTGCAGCAGGTTCAGGCAGACGTCGTTGACGTTGGTGCCGTCGCCGACTTCCTGCATCTCGGCGCGCACGCTGCGCGCCTTGGGCGCGAACACCTTGCTGACGATGGTCGGGCTGCCTTTGAGGCCGATCTTGGTGATGTCCTCGATGCCGGCGTCGTCCTTGCTCCACTTGCGGATCTGGCAGCGGCCGGCGCGCAGCATGTCGTCCATGGTGGCGAAGCGCATCTCGTTCGTGCCTTCGAGCATGGTGATCAGGCTGGGCAGCGTGGTCTGCAGGCGCTGCACGCCGCCTTCGGCGCGGCGTTCCACTGTCAGGGTCTGGCCGTCCAGGTCCACCTCGTTGATCTTGCTCACGTAGGTCAGCAGGTTCCAGCCCAGGCGCTTGGCGATGCCGGGGCCAACCTGGGCGGTGTCACCGTCGATGGTCTGCTTGCCGGTGAAGACCAGGTCCACCGCCTGCTCCGCGTGGATCTTGCGGATGGCCGAGGTCAGCGCATAGCTGGTGGCCAGGGTGTCGGCGCCGGCGAAGGCGCGGTCGGTCACCAGGATGGCGTCGGTGGCACCGAAGCTGATGCACTTGCGCAGCGCGTCTTCGGCCTGCGGCGGGCCCATGCAGAGCATGGTCACGCGGCCGCCGAACTGGTCCTTCAGGCGCAGGGCCTCTTCCAGCGCGAACAGGTCATAGGGGTTGACGATGGCCGGCACGCCCTGGCGCATGATGGTGTTGGTCACCGGGTGGACACGGATCTGCGCCGAGTCCGGGACCTGCTTGATGCAGACGACGATGTGCATGGAGAACTCCTTTCAGGCCACGGCGCGTTGCGGCAGGGACGCCTTGAGGTTGTCGATCGAAACGTGCTGGCGGCCGCCCACGTCCTGGAACACCTTGAACACCTTTTCCTGGGCCGGCGTGGAGCGCACGAAGTCGCCGTAGGCCTGGGCCAGCAGGTTGCGGTAGGTGGTGAAGACCTGCAGCTCGTCGTCGGCCGACAGGTTCGGCGCCTGCTGGCGCAGGTACTGGAAGAAGCGTTTGAGGATGTGCAGGCGGCTGACGTTGACCACGGCCTGGTCGAACGGCACGCCGAAAAAGTTCAGGAAGTCTTCGGCGGAAGACAAGGCCTTGAGCTGGTCGAGAAACTGCTCCATGGGGCTACTCCTCGTGGGGGATGGGTGGGCGGAGACGGTCAAAGGCGGGTTCGGCGCAGGCGTCGTCGCACGGGCCGCAGGCGCTGGCGGATGGGGTGTGGCCGGCGGCGCGGGCCTGTTCGGTTTCGAGCTGGGCCACGCGATCCAGCAGGCAGGCGATGGCCTTGCCCACCGGGTCGGGGATGAGGTGGTGGTCGAGATCGAAGCCATGGCGGATGCGGCGGCGCGAGGCCACCACCCGGCCCGGAATGCCGACCACCGTGGCGCCGGCCGGCACCGCTTCGATCACCACCGAATTGGCGGCCACGCGCGCCCGGTCGCCCACGCTGATGGGGCCGAGGATCTTGGCGCCCGCGCCCACCACCACACCGCTGCCCAGCGTGGGGTGGCGCTTGCCGGGGTTCCAGGTGGTGCCGCCGAGCGTGACGCCGTGGTAGAGCGTCACGTCGTCGCCGATCTCGGCCGTCTCGCCGATCACCACGCCCGCGCCGTGGTCGATGAAGAAGCGTTCACCGATGCGGGCGCCGGGGTGGATGTCCACGTTCGTGAGCCAGCGCGCGCAGAACGACAGCCAGCGCGGCGCATAGCGCCAGCCCCGGCGCCACAGCGCGTGCGCCAGGCGGTGGCAGGCCACCGCCTGCACGCCCGGGTAGATGGTCCACACCTCCAGCCGGTTGCGTGCGGCCGGGTCGCGGGCCAGCACGCAGCGCACGTCTTCGCGCACCTGCTGCCACCACGCGCGCGGGTGCCCGGCGGCGGGGCCGACATCGGGGGCTGATGGCGACAGCGTGGTGTTCATGGGGTCGTGCTCCGGCTTCATGCGGACGCCCAGCGCGCGCGCGATTCCTGGAAGAAGCGCTGCAGCTCCTGCGGCGACGGTTCGCGCTTGGTGGCCATGGCGTGGTCGCGGATGCGCGCGAGCAGGCTGCCGGTGAGCGCTTCGTCGTCCAGCGCGATGCCCAGGCGCCCATAGGCCAGGCGCACGGCGTGCGAGCCCGAATGTTTGCCCAGCACGGTGCGGCGTTCGCGCCCCAGCTCGGCCGGGTCGAAGCTTTCGTAGGTGGTGGCGTGTTTGAGCAGGCCGTCGATGTGGATGCCCGATTCGTGCGTGAACACCGCTTCGCCCACGATGCTCTTGTTGGCGGCCACGGTGCGGCCCGAAGCGCGCTCGACCAGGCGCGAGATGCCCACCAGCGCCTGCGTGTTCACGCCGGTGTCGCCGTGCATCAGGTGGCGCACGCCCATCACCACCTCTTCCAGCGCGGCGTTGCCGGCGCGCTCGCCCAGACCGTTGACGGTGGTGTTGGCGTGCGTGGCGCCAGCGCGCAGGGCCGCGAGCGTGTTGGCCGTGGCGAGGCCGAGGTCGTTGTGGGCGTGGATCTCGATGTCCAGCTCGGTGTGCTCGCGCAGGCGGGCCAGGGCTTCGTAGGTGGTGAAGGGATCGAGCACGCCCAGGGTGTCGGCAAAACGCAGACGCTGCGCGCCGCAGGCCTGGGCGCGCGCGGCCACCAGGGCCAGAAAGGCGGGGTCGGCGCGCGAGGCGTCTTCCAGACCCAGCGACACGCGGCGCCCGCTCAGGGCCGCGCGCTCGATGACCCGCGTGACCTGGTCGATCACCCAGTCGCGCGACTGGCGCAGCTTGTGGCGCAGGTGGATGTCCGACACCGGAATCGACAGGTGCACGATGTCGGCATCGCAGCGCAGGGCCGCGGCCAGGTCCGGTTCGGTCAGGCGGCCCCAGACCATGAGCGCGACCGGCAGGCGCAGCGCCGCAATGGCCTGGATGCAGCCGATCTCTTCATCGCCCATGGCGGGAATGCCGATTTCCATTTCCGGCACGCCGGCCTCGGCCAGCGCGTAGGCGATGGCGCACTTTTCGTCGACCGTGAACGCCACACCCGCGGTCTGCTCGCCGTCGCGCAGCGTGGTGTCGTTGATGGTGAGCGAGCGGTTCATGCACAGCGTCCTTTCCAGCCCTTCAGTGCAAAGCGCGTGCCATGTGCCGGTGGGCGTTCAAAGCCGCTTTTCGGGGCCTTCGGGCGCTGCTTTTGTCGTGTCTGCACGGCCCCGGTCCAACGGGGTGGCAGCGGGCTGTCGGGAATGTGGCCTTTCGGACAGGGGCCGAAACGGCTCAGAGCTCGCGCGCGTGGTTGCGTGTGTGGCGGGGCAGTTCCACCACCAGGTCCTGCGTGCCGAGGCGCACGCAGCAGGCCAGGCGCGACTGCGCGTCCAGGCCCCAGGCGTGGTCGAGCTGGTCGTTTTCGTCGTCGTCGATGGCGCTTACCGCCGTGCCACCTTCGCGCAGGTGCACGTGGCAAGTGGCGCAGGCGGCAACCATGTCGCAGGCGTGTTCGATGGCCACGCCCGCGCGCAGCAGGCCTTCACACAGCGAAGCGCCGCGCCGCAGCTCGAACGCCGTGCCCTCGGGGCACAGATCGGGGTGCGGCAGCACGCGCACGGTGGGCATCAGAGGCTCTCCAGCGTCCTGCCGGCCAGTGCCTGCTGGATCGACGCGTTCATGCGGCGCGCCGCGAATTCGCCCGTGGCCGACGACAGCTCGGCCGCCTGCACGCGCAGAGCCTGGGCGTCGTCTTCGGTTTCCAGCACTTCGGCCAGGCGGAACATCACCTGCCGGATCGCGGCGAGTTCCGGCGCCGACAGCAGGCGGCTGTCGGTGGCCAGGGCTACGTCGGTGGCGTCGAGCAGGCGGCGTGCATCCACCTGGGCCTCGCGCAGCGAGCGCAGGCGCATGTCGTCGGCGCTGGCGGTCACCGCGTCCTTGAGCATGGTGGCGATCTGGTCGTCGGCCAGGCCGTAGGTGGGCTTGACTTCCACATGCGCTTCCACACCGCAGGTCAGCTCGCGCGCCGTCACCGCCAGCAGGCCGTCGGCGTCGATCTGGAAGGTCACGCGGATGCGCGCCGCACCGGCCACGGCCGGCGGAATCCCGCGCAGATCGAAACGCGCCAGCGACCGGCAGTCGGCCACCGACTCGCGCTCGCCCTGCACCACGTGCAGGCTCATTGCGGTCTGTCCGTCCTTGAAGGTGGTGAACTCCTGCGCCCGCGCCGTGGGGATGGTGGAGTTGCGCGGGATGATCTTTTCCACCAGACCGCCCATGGTTTCCAGGCCCAGCGACAGCGGGCACACGTCCAGCAGCAGCCAACCATCGCCCTGGCTGTTGCCGATGAGCACGTTGGCCTGCATGGCCGCACCCAGTGCCACCACCTGGTCGGGGTCGATGTCGGTCAGCGGCTCCACGCCGAACAGTTCGCGCACCGCGTGGCGGGCCACCGGCATGCGGGTCGAGCCGCCCACCAGCACCACACCCGTGATGTCGGCCGTGCTCAGCCGCGCGTCGCGCAGGGCGCGCCGGGTGCTGCGCACGGTGCGCTCCACCAGCGGCGCGGTGAGCTGTGCGAACTGCTCGCGGCTCAGGATCGCCTGCAACGTGGCGCCGCCTTCGGGCAGGACCACGCGCAGCGACGCGCTGTCGTGGCTGGAGAGGGTTTCTTTGGCGGTGCGGGCCGCCCCGAGCAGCGCGCGCTGCGTGGTCGGCGCCAGCGCGGCCATGCCGGCGATGCCGTGTTCGCGGCACACCCATTCGGCCACCGCGCGATCGAAGTCGTCGCCGCCGAGCGCGGAATCGCCCCCCGTGGACAGCACTTCGAAGATGCCGCGCGACAGGCGCAGCACCGACACGTCGAAGGTGCCGCCGCCCAGGTCGTAGACCACAAAGGTGCCTTCGGCGGCCTGGTCCAGCCCGTAGGCAATGGCCGCGGCCGTGGGTTCGTTGAGCAGGCGCAGCACGTTCAGGCCGGCCAGCCGCGCCGCGTCCTTCGTGGCCTGGCGCTGCGCGTCGTCGAAGTAGGCCGGCACCGTGATCACCACGCCGGCCAGCGGTCCGCCCAGCGCGCCCTCGGCCCGTTCGCGCAGCGCCGACAGGATGTCGGCCGACACCTGCACGGGCGAACGCTCGCCCGCCGCCGTCTGCAGCCCCACCATGCCGGCGCCGTCGGTGAAGTCGTAGGGCAGGCCCCGGGCTTCGGGCAGATCGCCCAGCTTGCGCCCCATGAAGCGCTTGACCGAAACAATGGTGTTGCGCGGGTCTTCGGCCTGCAGTGCCTGCGCTGCCTGGCCCACCACCGGCGCGCCCTCGGGGCGGTAGCGCACCACCGACGGCAGCAGCAGCGCGCCGCCCGCGTCGGGCAGGGCCCGCGCCTGCGCGCTCTGCACGGTGGCGATCAGCGAGTTGGTGGTGCCCAGGTCGATGCCCGCCGCCAGCCGGTGCTGGTGCGGTGCGGCCGATCGGCCGGGTTCAGCGATCTGGAGCAAAGCCATGATGGGTACCGTTGGTGGTGATCGGTTTGCGTGCCGTGCCTGCTTCGAGAACACTGCGGAACCGGTTTTGCCGGGCCGCTGGTGTTGCCCCCTGGGGGGTGACGGGCGCAGCCCGGCGCGGGAGGCGTTTTGTTCACACCGCGAAGCTCTCGCCGCAGCCGCAGTTGGCCTTGGCGTTCGGGTTGTTGAACTTGAAGCCTTCGTTCAGGCCTTCTCGCACGAAGTCGAGTTCGGTGCCGTCGAGCATGCCCAGGCTGCGCGGGTCGACGATGACTTTCACGCCGTGGTTCTCGAAGCACTGGTCGTCGGGGTTCATCGCGTCGACGAACTCCAGCGCGTAGGCATAACCCGAGCAGCCGCTGGTCTTGACGGCCAGGCGCAGGCCCAGGCCCGCGCCGCGCTTGATCAGCGACTTCTCCACGTGCCGCGCGGCGGCGGGGGTGAGGGACACGCTCATGGGGATTCCTTTCAGCAGCGGGCGGTGGTGCCGCAGGGGGCAGGACGCCCGCCTGCGCGGGCGCGACGGTGGGGCGGCTTTCCGCTCACACGGAAAACGAGCTGCCGCAGCCGCAGGTGGTCTGCGCGTTCGGGTTGTGGATCACGAAGCGCGAGCCTTCGAGCCCGTCTTCAAAATCCACGCGCGCGCCCATCAGGTACTGCTGGCTCATGGCGTCCACCACCAGCGACACGCCGCTGGTGATCACGATCGTGTCGTCCTCGGCCACCTGGTCGTCGAACGCGAAGCCGTAGGAAAAGCCCGAACAGCCGCCCCCCGTGACATACAGGCGCAGCTTCAGCGCGGGGTTGCCTTCTTCTTCGATCAGTTCGGCCACCTTGGCGGCGGCCTCGGCGGTGAAGTCCAGCAGCGCGGGCAGGGGGGCCTGGGCGGGATCGCTGGCCAGGGAGGACAGGGCAGACATGGCACGGCTCCTTTGGATGGTGGGCGTGGGCGGGTTTCAGGAATGGCCGGGCTCGCAGGCCGGTTGTTCCACCAGTTCGCTGTCCGCAGCGGCGGTGGCGGTGGCATCCCCGTGGCGCGAGCGGTAGTCGGCCACGGCGGCCTTGATCGCGTCTTCGGCCAGGATCGAGCAGTGGATCTTCACGGGCGGCAGCGCCAGCTCTTCGGCAATGGCGGCGTTCTTGATCGCGAGCGCCTCGTCCAGCGTGCGGCCGCGCACCCACTCGGTCACCAGCGAACTCGACGCGATGGCCGAGCCGCAGCCGTAGGTCTTGAACTTCGCGTCCTCGATCACGCCCTGGGCGTTCACGCGGATCTGCAGCTTCATCACGTCGCCGCAGGCGGGCGCGCCGACCATGCCGGTACCGACGCTGTCGTCGTTGGCGTCGAACGCGCCGACATTGCGCGGGTTCTCATAGTGGTCAACCACCTTGTCGCTGTAGGCCATGGCTAACTCCAGAAGGCGAAGAAACGTTTGAGAGAAGGGCTTGTTCCAGCACGCGCCACGGAACCGGCTCCGCCGGGCCGTGGGCGCGGTCCCCCTGGAGGGGGAAGACGCGAAGCGGCGCAGGGGGTGTTCATCAATGCTCTGCCCACTGGATCGTGGACAGGTCGATGCCGGCCTGCACCAGGTCCCACAGCGGGCTCATGCCGCGCAGGCGGGTCACCACCTCGGTGACCTGTGCGATCGTCGAATCGATCTCTTCGGCCGTGGTGAAGCGGCCGATGGAAAAGCGCACCGAGCTGTGCGCCAGCTCGTCGCTGCGGCCCATGGCGCGCAGCACGTAGCTGGGCTCCAGGCTGGCCGAGGTGCAGGCCGAACCCGACGACACCGCCACGCCCTTGATGCCCATCAGCAGCGACTCGCCTTCCACGTAGTTGAAGCTCGCGTTCAGGTAACCCGGGGCGCGCTGCTCGGCATCGCCGTTGAGCGCCACCGCCTCCAGTGGCGACAGGCCGGCCCACAGGCGCTCGCGCAGCGTGCGGATGCGCGCGTTGTCGCTGGCCATGTGTTCGCGCGCCAGCCAGAACGCCTCGCCCATGCCCACGATCTGGTGCGTGGCCAGCGTGCCCGAGCGCATGCCGCGTTCGTGTCCGCCTCCGTGCATCTGCGCTTCGATGCGCACGCGCGGTTTGCGGCGCACGTACAGCGCCCCGATGCCCTTGGGGCCATAGATCTTGTGGGCCGAAAGCGAAAGCAGATCAACCGGCAACACGTCCAGATCGATCACCACCTTGCCGGCGGCCTGTGCCGCGTCCACGTGCAGCAGCACACCTTTCTCGCGGCAGATCGCGCCGATGGCGGCAATGTCCTGGATCACCCCGGTCTCGTTGTTCACGAACATCACCGAGGCCAGTACCGTGTCGGGCCGCAGCGCTGCCTTGAAGCGGTCCAGATCGAGCAGGCCGCTGGGCAGCACCGGCAGCACCGTCACTTCAAAGCCCTGGCGTTCCAGCTCGCGCATGCTGTCGAGCACGGCCTTGTGCTCGGTGGCCACGGTCACCAGGTGTTTGCCCTTGCCCTGGTGGAAATGCGCCGCACCCTTGATGGCGAGGTTGTTCGACTCGGTCGCGCCGCTGGTCCAGACGATCTCGCGCGGGTCGGCGTTGATCAGCGCGCACACCTGTTCGCGCGCCAGCTCCACCGCTTCTTCGGCCACCCAGCCGTAGGCGTGCGAGCGGCTGGCCGGGTTGCCGAACTGTTCGGTCAGGTAGGGAATCATCTTGTTCGCCACGCGGCGGTCCACCGGTGTGGTGGCGGCGTAATCCAGGTAGATCGGCAGCGCGGGGCGGGAGGTTGCGGCGGCGGTGCGGCTGGGCGGCATGGCGGGCTCCTGGCAACGGCAATCGTGGGAAGGGAACAAAGCGTTTGCGCACCACTTTGCAACTTCGGTGCCATGGGCCTGAGCCCCTGAAAACCCGCTTTTTCAACCGCCTGTCGCCCCCGTTTTGTGGGCTTTGTCTGACCTGCATCAAACCCCCGAGGCGTGGCCTGTCGGGTTTGTTGCAAACGGGCAGGCGCTGCGCTGGGCGGCACGGGGAAGCGCCGTTCTCGGCATGCTTTTTGCACCACGCCCACCGCAGTCGTTGCGTTGTGACCGAGTCACGATGCTGGTGCAGATGATCGACAAAAAAACCTCTGCGCTCTCTCTCGTCGCCAGACAGGAAGCCGGTGGGGTCCCACGATGAACATGCAAACACATCTGATCCGGCGCGAACTCGACGCGGTGTACGAGGTCGGTAGAACACTGGCCACCTCGCTCGATATCGACAAGACGTTTCGGGAAGCGCTCAACTACCTGTTGCACGCTTTCGATTGGCGCAGAGCCTTCGTGGTCATGGCCAACGCCGAGGGCAGGCTCCAGGGGCTGTGCTCGGTGGGGCTCACCCAGGCCGAGCAACAACGTCTTCACTTCGAGTCGGGCGAGGGCATCGTCGGTCGGGTCTTCGCCAATGGCATCCCCGTGTCGGTGCCCGATGTCCGCAACGAACCGCTATTCCTAAACCGAACAGGGGGTGCCGACCAGAGCCCCGACACCCCGGTCGCCATGCTGGCCACCCCCATCCGCGGCGACCACCGCACGCTCGGTGTGCTGGTGATCGACTGCCTCAACCCCGAACAGCGCCGTGTGTTCGCCGAAGACCTGCGGCTGCTGCGCATGGTGGCCACGCTCATGGGCCAGGCGCTGCTGCTGCACCGCAGCGTCACCGCCGCGCACGAAAGCATCCAGGACGAAGCGCGCCGCATGCACAAGGCGCTCAAGCCCGGCCGCCGGCTCGACCAGGTGGTGGGCGTGTCGGCGCCCATGCTCAAGGTGTTCGACCAGATCCACCAGGTCGCGCCCTCGCGCACCACCGTGCTGCTGCGCGGTGAAAGCGGCACCGGCAAGGAGGTGATGGCGCGCGCCATTCACAGCCTGTCGCCGCGCGCGCAGGAACCCTTTGTGGGCGTCAACTGCGCGGCGCTGTCCGAATCGCTGCTGGAGAGCGAACTCTTCGGCCACGAAAAAGGCGCCTTCACCGGCGCGCAGGGCACGCGCAAAGGCCGTTTCGAAATGGCCCACGGCGGCACGCTGTTCCTCGACGAAATCGGCGACATCTCGGCCGCCTTCCAGGCCAAGCTGCTGCGCGTGCTGCAGGAACGCAGCTTCGAGCGCGTGGGCGGCGGCACGGCGGTCAAGGTCGACGTGCGGCTCATCCTGGCCACCAACCGCAACCTGGAGCGCATGGTGCAGGCCGGTGAATTCCGCGCCGACCTCTACTACCGCATCAACGTCGTCAGCATCCAGCTGCCGCCGCTGCGCGAACGGCGCGAAGACATTCCCGCCATGGCCCAGCACTTCCTGGACCGCTTCAACCGCGAAAACGGCCGCAGCACGAAGTTCAGCACCGAAGCCATGCGCGTGCTCACCAGCTGCTACTGGCCCGGCAACGTGCGCGAGCTGGAAAACTGCGTCGAACGCACCGCCACCATGGCCAGCAACGACGTCATCTCCGACCTGGCCTTCCCCTGCCGCGACAACCGCTGCCTGACGCAGGTGCTGCACCACATCGACCGCGAAGACGCCGTGCGCCCCAGCCGCCTGGCCGAAATCCCCATCACCGAAGTGCCCATGGCGCCCCCGCCGCGCCAGCCTGCGCTGGCTGGTGACGGTGGCGGGTTGGGCGCGGGTGGCGCCGATTCACGGCCTGCCGATCTGGGCCACGACGCGCTCGGCGCAGCGTTCCCCGCCACGGCGGTGGCGGCCCCTTCGCGTGCCGACGACAAACCCGACGGCGAGCGCGACCGCCTGATCTGGGCCATGGAACGCTGCGGCTGGGTCCAGGCCAAGGCGGCGCGCCTGCTCAAGATCACGCCGCGGCAGATGGGTTACGCGCTGCAGAAGCACGGCATTGAAGTGCGCAAGTTCTGAGGCTTAGACGCTTGCGGTGAATAGGGCGGGTATTCACCGCAAATAAAGCGGTGAATATGGCGCACAATCGCCGCATGTTCCCCGACAAGCCCCCACGCCGCCGCACCTACCTCTGGCAGCGCCCCGACTGGCCGCAGTGGCGGTTCGACGCGACTGCGCTGGCGCCCGCGCTGGCCCAGGTGCACCGCGCGCAAGGCCATCTGGCGGGGCGCATGGCCGAACTCGGGCTGGCCCAGCGCGACCAGGCCACGCTGCAGGCGCTGACGCAGGAAGTGGTGACCACCAGCGCCATCGAAGGCGAATCGCTCAACCTGGATGCTGTGCGTTCCTCCATCGCCCGCCGCCTCGGCGTGGACATCGGGGCGCTGGCACCCGCGGACCGCCATGTGGACGGCGTGGTCGACATGGTGCTCGACGCCACCCAGCACCACGCCCAGCCGCTCACTGCCGAGCGCCTGTTCGGCTGGCACGCGGCCCTGTTCCCCACCGGTTTCAGCGGGCACGTGCGCATCCAAGTCGGCCAGTGGCGCAACGACGCGGCTGGCCCCATGCAGGTGGTGTCCGGCCTTGTGGGCCGGGAGAAGGTGCACTACGAAGCCCCGCTCGCCGCCGCGCTGCCCGCACAAACCGCGGCCTTCCTGCGCTGGTTCAACGCGGCCCCGGCCGGCGACCCCCTCATCCACGCCGGGCTGGCCCACCTGTGGCTCGTCACCTTGCAACCGTTTGACGACGGCAACGGGCGCATCAGCCGCGCTGTGGGCGACATGGCGCTGGTTCGGGCTGAGGCATTGAGCGCCGCCGGGCCGCCCCAAGGAGCGAAAGCCCCCTTGGGGGGCGGCGACCCTCGCGGCGGCGGAGCGTGGGGGCTTGATCCTGCGCAGCGCTTCTACAGCCTCAGCGCGCAGATCCAGCGCGAGCGCAAACAGTATTACGACCAGCTCGAAACCACCCAGCGAGGCACGCTGGACGTGACGCCTTGGCTGGCCTGGTTCCTGCCCTGCCTGCTGCGCGCCGTGCAGGGTGCCGACGGCCTGTTGGCCGGTATGCTGGACAAGGCCCAGTTCTGGCAACGCTGGGCGGGCACGCCCATGAATGCGCGGCAGACGCTGGTGCTCAACCATGTGCTGGACCGCCCGCCGGGTGAGGCGGGCGGCAAGCTCACGAACGCGAAGTGGGCAGCGATTGCCCAGTGCTCGGCCGACACGGCACTGCGCGACATCAACGACCTGCTGGCGCGGGGCGTGTTGCGCAAGCTGGAGGGTGGGGGGCGGAGCACGGGGTATGTGTTGAGCAGCTAGACGCTGTCGGAGCGCTCAAACGTGACTTGGCGCCTCAGCGGCCCAGCACCACGTTGACGATCAGGCCCGTGGTGGCCATCACCAGCACGAAGTCGGGCCCCACCTGCACCCAGTGCTGATGGCGGGCCGGGCGCGGCAGCCGGTAGCGCCGGTAGTCCGTCACCACGTAGTGCCGGCTGCGGAACTCGCTGGGCAACGGCCGGCCCCGGCCGAAGGCATGGCTGCGGGCGTTGTGGTAGCGGGGGTGGCGCCGGTCATCGTGCGGGTTGAACTGGGGCGGCTTGTCCTTGCGGTCATCGTGGCGCGCGGAAGGCGGCCAGTCCTTGTGGTCCCTGGCCATGGCCGGCAGGGCCAAGGCACCGGCACCGGCGGCCAACAGGGCTTGAAAAAGGGTGCGTCGTTGCATGGCTTTCTCCTTTCAAAGTCGAAGCTCCATGGTGGGCACCCCGCGTTGCTGGTGTGTAAACCGGCGCGCAAGCGTTCGCAAAGCACGGTGACAAGTGGCGTGCGACGACAGGCCCCCGCGCACACAAAAAAAGCCGGGGCGGACCCCGGCTTTGGGCGGCGGAAAAGGCGTGGCGTCCGCAGCGCTCAGCGGCCCGTGACCACCCGGACGATGACACCCGTGGCGGCAATCACCAGCACGTAGTCGGCACCCACCTGCACCCACTGCTGACGGTGCGTCGGCGCCGGCAGGTGGTGGCGCCGGTAGTCGGCCACCACGTAACTGCGGTGGCGCAGCTCCGTCGGCAGACGCCGGCCTTGACGGAATTCGTCGCCGCGTGCGTTGTAGTAGCGGCGAGACTGGTCATGCGGCGCCGGCCTCTGCTGCGCCTGGGGCTGCGGGCGCTGCTGCGGTGCGGGCTGGGCATGTTGCGGCTGGGGCCTCGCGTGTTGCGGGCCATGGGGCGGCATCTCGTTGGGCTTCTGGGCCAGTGCGGGCAGGGCGATGGCACCCAGGCCGGTGGCGAAGAGGGCAGAGAAAAGGGCGCGTCGTTGCATGAATGGGCTCCGGTAAACAATCGAAGCCTCATGGTGGGCGCCCTTTATGGCTGCTCTGTAAACGCAGCGGCAATCCGGCGCAAAGCGGGCGCTGCGGTGGGACATTCCGCACGAAACGGGGCGGGAAGTTCGCCGTGTGGACTGGTCGGCTGGGGCCCGGCGCCAAGCCGTGGAGTTGTGTTGGCTGGGCCTGATAGCGGTGGATGGAGAACAGCGCAGAAGCGCTGCGTGTGGTGCGCGCTTCAAAGGAGCTCGGGAAGGGATGGGTGCTGACCAGTCGTGCTTGTTGGTCATTCAGCCCAATTGACGTCTGGACGGCTTCAGGCTGATCTGAGTAGTTCGGAGTTCAGCGCTTGGATGACGGCGGCGGCCGTCAATGGTCATTTGACGGTTGGACTTACGTATGACCGCTTCACGCTCATGGCCGTGCACCAGGCGATCGTCCGTACGTTGTGTGGGATTTGTGAAATAGACTGAACTGATTCATTCCCTATCGTGCGGTGAATTAGCTGTTTGCTGTGAAGTCGACCTCGCGCCACGCGTTGATCAATATAGTTCCAACCCTTCCTCGCAATGACAACAGACCAAGGCAGTGAGGGTCAGCAGACCCCAGGCACAACGCAAACAACACCAAGAGGGACCTCACCCGAGCTGACTGGCGGCCAAGGCTTCAGCTTCGAGGATGCTGTCTCTTCGGTATACGCAGCTGCGCTGCTCTGCGAGACGACAGCACCAGCCCTGCCGGGCCGCGTCGTCAGACATGTCTCCGTGCAGCAAGGTTCGTTCGGGCAGCCGCTGGACGACCTGATCGTTCGGGCAGAAGGTGCCGACCAAGTCTTGATAACCTTCAGCGCCCAGGTCAAGCGCAAGCTGGTAATCAGCGCGGCGAGCACGAACACTGACTTCCGAGAGACGATTGAGCGCGCTTACGAAACGCTCTCGTACGCGGATTTTCAGGTTTCGTTGGACAGGGTGGGCGCCATCGTTGGCGAAATATCGGATGCAGCCAAGAGAAGCTTTGAGACGCTTTGTGAGTGGGCGCGGGCAGAAAGCTCCTCGGAACAGTTCGTCCGTAAGCTGCAGACCGATGGTGCCGCGGGAGACAAGCTCTCGCAGTTCGAGGCGGTTCGCGACATCCTCTCGTCCAAGGTGGCGCCCGGCGAGCTTGATTCAGCCACACACAAACTACTGAGTCATTTCGTCCTCATACGCCTGGACTTGCTGACCGAAGGCTCACCGACCGAGGCGCAGACAGTTGCTGGCCTTGCCAATACCCTGGCTCCAGTGGACCGTCCTCGGGCTGACGACCTGTGGCGCCGGTTGCTGGCGTTGGTGCGCGTTTCGCAAGGGCGCGCTGCAGGGTACGACCGCAAGACGCTCGTCGCTCGCCTGAACGGCGCTTTCCGGCTTGCTGGGGCGCCGAGTGCGCAAGGAGCACTGCAGGCCATACAGCAGGAGAGTCGTCTTGCCGCTGCCGAAATCACGAACAGCATCTCTGGCTTGAGTGTGCCGCGCGACACCAGCGTTCAAGCGGTGGTCGAGGCTGCGAAGTCGCCTGGCTTTGTGCAGATTGGCGGCATGCCCGGTGCGGGCAAGTCGGTCGTTCTCCGCTCGGCCGTCGAACAACTTGCCGCCTCTGGAACTGTCCTCTTCATAAAGTCCGACCGTCTGCGGGGGAGCACGTGGGCGCAGTACGCTGCAGCCGCGGGCATGACTCACGGCAACTTGGAGGAGCTCCTAGTGGAGCTTTCCGCGTCCGGCTCCAGCGTGCTGTTCGTCGACGGTATTGACCGTGTAGAGGTCGAACACCGAAGCATTCTCCTGGACCTGCTGAACACCATCCACTCCTCGCCGTTGCTGTCAGGATGGTGCGTTGTGGCCACCGTGCGCGACACGGGAATGGAGCCGCTGCGCACTTGGCTGCCTGCGCGTCTGTTCTCAAGCGGAGTGCGGACGCTGACCATCGACTCTTTCGACGACGAGGAAGCTGAGGCGCTCGCGCAAGCCAAGCCAGCCCTTCGACCACTGCTTTTCGGCAGTGATTCTGTTCGCGCGGTCGTTCGTCGGCCCTTTTTCGCGGCCGTGCTTGCCAAGGAGGTTGACTCGTCGAATGCGCAGGCCACCTCTGAGGTCGACCTTGCGGCTCTGTGGTGGGAGCGCGGCGGCTACGGCGCTGACCCCACGCGGGTGGGCTACCGGCGAAATGCCTTGGTGCAGCTGGCCAAGACTGGCGCACATCAACTTGGCAGGCGTATCCCCATAGCCGATGTCGATGCTCAGGCACTCGCCGAACTCGAGGCGGACGGCATCGTTCGATCTGTCAGACGCGGACATACCGTGCAGTTCTCCCACGACATCTTCTTCGAATGGGCGTTCCTGCAACACCTGGTCCGGGCGGATGACGCCTGGCCAGAGGTCATTCGCGAAGTTGGGGAGCCGCCGGCGCTTGGGCGGGTCGTCGAACTGCTCTCCCAGGCGGAGCTTGCCCACGGCGAGAACTGGGCCAGCCACTTGGCCGCCTTGGAGGGAAATCAGAGACTTCGCTCCCAGTGGCTGCGCGCGTGGATGGCCGGACCGTTCTCCCTAGAGACGTTCGCGCAGTACTCCGTCGCCTTCGACCGAGCGATGCTCGACACTGCCCACTCGCGGGTCGGCAAGGTCGTCGTTTGGTACCAAGCCGAAAAGACGAAGCCGAATACGGCCATTCTCGAGCGCTCATACGCTTCAGACATCGACCTCGACCTCGACCTCGCCAAGCGCATGCTGTACGCGGACATGTGGGGGCATCCTTCGGACGTCGCAGCCTGGGCTCGCTTCTGCGACTGGCTTCTGGACCACGCTTCCGACATCCCAACCGGTGTGATCCCAGACGTGGTCTCGGCGTTCGAGGTCTGGCAGAACATGTTCTCCCCCTACCGAAACCGGGTGTCCGAGCGCATCGTTCAGACCTGCCTAGCCTGGCTGTACCACATCCAGCATCAACGGCATCAAAGGACGTTCTCGACGGACCGCGGGGTCTGGGCCGAGATTGAGGACTGGCGGGATGGCCTGGACGAGCTCGAGTCCGCGCTGCGCACGTTGGTGCTGAACTCTTCGCTCACGCAGGTCTCCTTGGTCACTCAGTACCTCCGCGATTTGCGCCGCCTGGAACAGATGCCACGTCATGCCGTGCAGTCCGTGTTCACACATGCTCCATTTCTCTCGCGTGCTTGCCCTGCAGAGTTAGTCGACTTCACTCTGTCGGTGGTGCGCAAGCGCCTCCCCGTGGTTGTAAAGAAGGACATGCGAGGCCAACACTACTTGGTGTCACACAGCTTCGGCCACTTCGAGTGGAACAAACTCTCTATCGACGACCAGTTCTCGTTCTTTCCTGCGGCTCCGACGAGGGAGCCGTTCCACTCGCTGCTGCAGCAAGCACCGGACCAGGGTAGGAGACTGGTTCGGGAGGTCGCCAACCACGCCATTCGGTCATGGCGGCAGTTGCATCGGCTCTCCCACGAAAAGGATGGAACACCCATCCCGCTCGTCATGCAGTTCCCGTGGGGCAGGCAAGTGTTCTGGGGCGACAGCCGACTCTACTTGGGTGCACGTGGAAGTTTCGGGCCGTCCACCGTCAACTCAGGATGGATGGCTCTTGAGGCGTGGGCGTTCCGTGAGCTTGAGAAAGGCACCGCAGTTGACGATGTCCTCAAGGCGGTCTTGGAAGGGCACCAGTCCGTGGGTGCCCTGGCTGTTGCCGCTGCCATCGCCCTGCAGGCGCAACACACCTCCGCAATCACTCTGCCCATCGCGACGAATCAACGCCTCTGGCACTGGGACATTCGGCGCCAGGTGCAGGACATGACACAGACAGCGAACCTTATCGGGTTCATCAAGCCACAGGACAGACCTCACGGCTTGGCCGTGAAGGAAGGCAACGAACGGCCGGTGCGCCGTGCAGACATCCGCTCGCTCGGCACTCTCATGGTGCTCAGGGGAGGAGAGTTAGGCGCGCAAGCGGCTGCGGCCATCGAAGGCTTTTCGGGTGACCTGCCCTTTGACTACGCCGCGCAACGGAAGAACGCAGGAATGCGTTCGGACCTCGCAAGAACAGCGGAGATATGGGCGGAGCTTGGCAAGCGAGAGAACTATCGCGCAGAACTCAGTCCGGATGAATCCAAGGTGGTCATCTCTCACGAAAATCCCAAAGCGACAGGCGAGGACATTCAGACGATGCAAGCCCGGCACAGCGAGATGGGGCGCTATCTCACGCTTCTGAACTGGGTCTACTCCTACTTTGAAGATGGCAAGCTAAAGGAGTCACTCACGCTAGAAGCTGCTGCAACGGCAGCAAAGGAGCTCGACTTCGAAGACCTTTTCGCCACCGGACATGAACACACGGAGCTGGCACACCAGCGGCAATCGGCCGTTGCTGGCGTAGCTGCAGTCCTCTTGCTTGAAAAGGCTGAAGCGCACCTGCAATGGGGGGGTGAAGTATGCGCTCGTGCTGCGCAGACGCCGGAGGTGCCGCAACCGTTTTTCACCCGCAGCGTGAAGCTCATGCATCATCCGGTGCTCTACGCCACCAGGGGGCTGGGAGCATTGTTCGCAGTTGCGGAAGACGACCAGGACGTCAAGCCTCTGCAGTCTTTCCTCACGGAGCTGTGCGCCCATCCCTACGAGGAAATTGCAGTCGCGGCATTCTGTGCGTTGCTGAGAGCTTGGTCGCGGTATCCGGACATCGCGTGGGCAGCGATACGGTTGGCTACAGTGGTAGCGCTCTTCGAGGTGCAGTATGGTCCAGAAGGAGATGCTGAGGAACTACACCACGCGCGAATCCAGGGGGTGGTCAGCGAGGAACTCCAGCGTCTCCAAGATGGAGCGCCTGTGGCCAATCCCCCCAACTGGCCCGAGCCCTGGGTGCCGATTACTGACGCCGAGGCCGTTCAATCTCGCCGGCGACGTGGCCGTACTGTCGATGCCGAGTGGCGGGTCAACCCATTGGACATCGACACTTCACTCCTCCAAAAGGTTCTGCAGATCATCCCATTGGAAGCTGCTTTGGTGGACCAAGCACACGCGGCGCTGTTTCTGGACTGGTGCGAGGGCTTGGCCAAGTGGACCATCGAGCGAATCGCGCCTTCCTGGGCGAGAAGCAGGCGAGACTTTGAGGACGACTACGCCACCAACAACTTTGAGTGGTGTCACTATCTGTATCAGTTCTTGGCTCGGGTTTCGCTGAAGGTGTCTTTGGAGGAAGGAACACGACGGTTCCTTCAACCGGTCATGACTACCAATGATGAGGCTTTTGCTAACCTCACTGTGTCATTCACAGGCCAACTGATTGGTCAAGTGATGGATAGCTCAAAGATTCCCAAGAATGCCTTGCCGTTGCTCTCTGTTGTCGCACAGCGTGTTCTAACCTATCGGGACTGGCGCCACGGCGGGCACTCACAGCTGGACTTCGTCAACATCGTCAAGCACCTGTTCTTCGCCGACCTCGGGTACGCAGGTGGGGCAGTTCGCTTCGCGAACAGAGACTGGACCGAAGTTGGAACTGTGATTCCAATTTTCGATTCGATACTGCGCGCCCAAGGCTCTGTCACCCTCGTTGCTAGTGCCTGGATGAACCTATGCGAAAGCAGCTTCGAGCACTACCCAGTTCAGCATTTCGTTGACAACATTGAGCATCTCCTGGTCGGAGAGGGGACCCTGCCTCGATGGCGTGGCACCCAATTGCCGGCGCGGCTATCGGGGCTGATTCAGCGCTTCAGCGAGCGGCAGCAGCCCATGCCCTTGGCGATGGCGCAGAAGCTTTTGCGAGCACTCGACAGGCTCGTTGACATGGGCGACAGGCGCGCTGCTGCTGTGCAACTTAGCGAGGTCTTCCGCTCCGTTCGAGTCACGAACTGAACTCGTGCATTCGAGCAGCAACCTATTCAGCTCGTAGTCGCGCTGCCCTCGATCGCGGTCATTGATGACGCCACGCGGCTTAGTGAACTAGTGACGGATTAGCGCTCGGTTCCGAACCCAGTTCTCTTCGTCACTGACGGCTTCCGCTGTACAGCAACCCGCCACAGCACCTTGCCCATTCCCAACTCGTCAAGCGCAAGCCTTGCAGCCCAAGCTCCTCAGCCAAAGACGGCGAGCCACCTTTGTCGCAACCCCGACGCCACGCCGCCCCCATCCGCCCGTCCTTGTGCCCTTTCCTACACACGACAAAACCTTCAGATCATTGATTTGAAAAGACTTTTCCGGTGGCACGGAAATCGCTGAAGGCCTGCCGAGCGGCCATGGTCGGCCGCGGGAAGGGTCTTCATGTCGTCGACAAGCACCGCTGCGGGTTCCATGCCCGCCAAGACGTACCTGTCCATCGGTTCGATCAGGCCGCTGGGGGCGAAGCTCGATGTGCCCGAAGCCGGCGGGGGCTGCGGCACCTCGGGCGGTGAGGGCAAGGCCAGTTGCGGGTCGTCGGGCGGGCCCGACGACATGCCGGCCGAGATCTGGGAGAAGGTCAAGAACCATCCCTGCTATTCCGAAGAGGCCCACCACCACTACGCCCGCATGCACGTGGCCGTGGCGCCGGCCTGCAACATCCAGTGCAACTACTGCAACCGCAAGTACGACTGCTCCAACGAAAGCCGCCCCGGCGTCGTGAGCCAGAAGCTCACCCCCGAGCAGGCGGTCAAGAAGGTGGTCGCGGTCGCGAGCGAGATCCCGCAGATGACGGTGCTCGGCGTCGCCGGCCCGGGCGATTCGCTGGCCAACCCCAAGAAGACCTTTGAGACCTTCCGCCTGCTGCAGGAACAGGCGCCCGACATCAAGCTCTGCATCTCCACCAACGGCCTGGCGCTGCCGGACTATGTGGACGAGATCTGCCAGTACAACGTCGACCACGTGACCATCACCATCAACATGGTGGACCCGGCCGTGGGCGCCAAGATCTACCCGTGGATCTTCTGGGACCACCGGCGGATCACCGGCTACGAGGCCGCCAAGATCCTGCACGAACGCCAGATGCTCGGGCTGGAGATGCTGACCGCGCGCGGCGTGCTCACCAAGATCAATTCGGTGCTGATCCCCGGCATCAACGATCAGCACCTGATGGACGTGAACCGCGAGGTGAAGAAGCGCGGTGCCTTCCTGCACAACATCATGCCGCTCATCTCCGAGGCGGAGCACGGCACGGTGTTCGGGCTGACGGGCCAGCGCGGCCCGAGCGCGCAGGAACTCAAGGCCGTGCAGGACGCCTGCGCGGGCGGTGCGAACCTGATGCGCCACTGCCGCCAGTGCCGCGCCGACGCGGTGGGCCTGCTGGGCGAAGACCGGTCGGACGAGTTCACGCTCGACAAGATCGAAGAGATGGAGGTTGTGTACGACCTCGACAAGCGCCGCGCCTACCAGGACAAGGTCGAGGTCGAGCGCCAGGCGCAACACGCCGCCAAGCAGGAAGCGCTGGCCGCGAGCGCGGCGCTGCCGGCGGACGCCGACATGAAGGTGCTGGTGGCGGTGGCCACCAAGGGCGGTGGCCGCGTCAACGAGCACTTCGGCCACGTCACCGAGTTCCAGATTTTTGAGGTCAGCGCGGCCGAAGCGCTGTTCGTCGGCCACCGCCGGGTGGACCAGTACTGCCAGGGCGGTTTCGGCGACGACGAGCAACTGCCCAGCGTGGTCCGCGCCATCAACGACTGCCACGCGGTGCTGGTGGCCAAGATCGGCGCCTGCCCGCGCGACGAGCTGAGTGCGGCCGGTATCGAGCCGGTGGACCAGCACGTGGGCGCGTTCATTGAAAAGGCCGCGCTCGACTGGTTTGGCGATTACCGCGAGCGCGTGGCGCGCGGCGTGGTGATCCACCAGCCGCGCGGCGACGCGCAGATCCGCCAGGGGGCCTTCACCAGCATCGCCGCGGCGGCCTGATCGGCTGCCCTTGGCGCCGCTGGCGGCCCTCCCCAAAACACCTTTCGACAGCCCGTTTTTTTGTCCCCCACGTCGCCCCACGACGAAGCCCCAGGAGAACCACCATGGCCCTCAAGATCATCGCCTCCACCTGCACCGGCTGCTCGGCCTGCGAGCCCGAATGCCCCAACGTCGCCATCCGCGAAAAGGGCGGCGTTTTCATCATCGACCCCAACAAATGCACCGAATGCGCCGACCAGTACGACGCGCCGCAATGCCAGGCCGTGTGCCCGGTGGACGGCTGCATCGTCAAGGTCTGACGGTTCCTGTTTGTGAAAGTGAATCCCATGTCTACCTCGTTCACCCTGACCCCGGCGGCGGAGAAGTTCATCGGCCGCATCGTGCGTTTTTCGGGCATTCCCGCTGCAGGCCTGCGGCTGCAGGTGTCGCCCGGTGGCTGCTCGGGCTACAGCGCGGAATTCAGCGCCGAGGCCGTGCCCCAGGACGGCGAACAGGTGTTCGTGGTGTCGGGGCTGAAGTTCTTCGTGGCGGCCGAAAGCCGCCTGCTGCTCGACGGCGTGACGATCGACTTCACCGAAACGCCGACCTCGTCGGGTCTGAGCTTCCTCAACCCGAAGCAGCAGGCCTGCGGCTGCAGCAGCGCCGAAGCGGCCCTGCCGCCGGGCGTGGCCAAGATCGAGCTGGGCGCCATCGGGCGCGGCCGGCCGGCGTCGCTGGCGTCCTGACCGGCCCACCCCGCCGCGTGGAGCGCTGACCGTGATCACCTCGGCCGACCGCGATTTCGACGCCGCTGCGCAGGCGTTCGCGGACCGTGTGCTGGGGCAGGCGGTGCCGGCCGAAGCGGCCGCGCTCATCACGCAGGCGGGCGAGCGG
>NZ_BSPB01000035.1:0-37397 GCF_030160815.1 Hydrogenophaga electricum
AGCTGCCGTCCGGGTTGCGCACCAGCGTGCCTTGCGTCGGGTCTGCCAGCTCCGCACTCACCACTTCGAACGGGTCTCCATCCGGGTCCGTGTCGTTAGCCAGCAGTGTCAGCGTGGTGGGCGCTCCCGCAGCCACATCCTGCGTGTCGTCATTGGCCACCGGCGGCGGGTTCACCGGCTCGATCGTGATCGTGCCTTCGAACGCGCCACCCTGGCCGTCGCTCACCGTCACCGGGATCACGATCGGGCCGTTGTTGTCCACCGGCGGTGTCACCGTCAGCACGCCCGTGCTCGGGTCGTACTCGGCCACCACCCCAGGCGGCAGGCTGCTCAGGTCCGGCGTGATCGTCAGCACGTCACTCGGGTTCGGGTCGCTGAAGTAGTCATCCAGGTCCACCGACACCTCCGTGCCGTCCACCGCCGGCACGATCAGGTTGGTCGGATCCGTCGGGTCCACTTCCGGGCTTTCCGGATCACCCGGGTTCGGGTCTTCCAGCACCGGCGGTGCATTGACCACCACCGTCACTTGGGCCGTCTCGGTCACGCCACCCGAGGTCACGGTGTAGGTGAACGAGGAGTCAGCGGTGGAGTTGGTGGTGGGCGTGAAGGTCAATCGCCCATCCAGCCCGAGCACCACAGAGCCGCCACTGACAGCCACCGCCGCACCGCCCGCGGTGATGGCACTGCCATTGATGGCCGTGATCTGGGGCGTTCCTTCAAAACTGTCGGTGGCCAACACGTCGATCGTGACGGGCGTGTTCACCTGGGTGATGGCACTGTCATTGGTGATATCAGCCACCGGCGACACCGTGATCGCCACGGTGTCAACGTCCTGGTAGGCGACGCGACCGTCGCTGGTGGTGATGGTCAGTTGGGCCGACCCGTTGTAGTCCGGGGTGTTGGTGTAGTAGGCGTTGGTCAGGGCCTCGTTGATCGCCGACGCCGAGCCCGTGAGGACCACACTGCCGGACCCGTTGCCTGAAACCGTCACCCCGCTGGTCGATCCCAGTGTGAAGGTGCCGTTCGTCACCTGCACCGTGGCGGTGAGCGTGCCTCCGTCTGGGTCTGCCACCGACAACGCGTTGCCATTGTCTGCATTGAAAACCAGCGGCGAATCTTCAGGGGTGTTCTGCGCACCAGGCACGGTATTCACCGGCGCCCTGCTGATCCCAAAGTCGGCATTCAGATTGCTCGCACCGACCTGGGTGATATCCACCGTGGCATTGGTTGCTCCCCCAGGCGTGGTGTAGACCGCACCGGTGCCCAACACATTGCCGGTATCGGTCACGCGAACAATGTAGTTGCCCGGCAGCACGCCGGTGAACTCATACTTCCCGGTGGCATCGGTGGTGGCCGTCCCCAGCAACCGGTCGTTGGCATCCACCACCCCGTCGTTGTTGACGTCGTCGTACAACGCCACCGTCACGCCGGCAATGCCGACCTCACCAGCGTCTTGCACGCCATTGCCATTGGCATCTGCAAAGACGAGATCCCCGATCGTGCCCGTGGGCGGAACCCAGCCCGCGGCATCGTTGATGGAGCCGATCGAACCGCTGGCCGTCGTGATGTTGACAGCGGTTCCCATCGTTCCGGTGGACGGGTCGTATGTCCGGATCACGCCCGAACCTCCGACCAGATACACCGTATCGTTCTGACCCGTGCTGGCCTGGGTGGGGTTGCCCGACAAGGTCGTCGAGCTCACCTGCGCACCGGTGGTGGCGTTGTAACGCACCACGCTGCCCGTCTGGATACTGAGGATGGTGTTGCTGGCAGGGTCGTAGCCCAGATCCCCCCAATCGTTGCTCCCGATGCTGCCCACCAGCAGCGACGCACTGGTCACCGAGCGGCCATCGCTGGCCAAGTTGATGCGGTAGATGGCATCGTCGGCGGCGGTGGACGAACCGCCACCACCATTGTTGTTTTCGACCCCCAAGTAGAGCGAACCGTTGGCAAAAACCGCCCCGCCGCTCCCCACACCCCGATCCCCCACCACCACGCCGGAGCTGGTCAAGTCACTGGCGATCAGAATGTGGGTGTTGTTGATGAGATCGTAGGCAAACAGCGCCCGGTTGGCGTTGTTGCCCGTGTTGGAAACGTAATACAGCAGCCCATTGGCCTGGTCCACCGCCAGCGAGTTCAGGCCATCCGATGTCGACAGCGTCACACCGCCGACCGAATTGGGCACCGTCGTCAGCAAGGTCGCCTTGCCCGTGGTCACGTCGATGCTGTAGATGCTCATGCCCGAAGCCGCCAAAATGGCGCCGGCACCCGTGGTCACAGGCGTCAGCACGCCCGCCCATTGCTCAGCGGTGATCACGGTGGTTTCGATCTCACCACCGACCCGCGTTTCCAGCACCCAGTCGCCGCCCAGCGCCTCGGAACCGGTGTCATCGTTCGATGCCGCCACATCGGCCCCAGTGGCCTCCGCCAGCAGATTGACAAAGTTAAGCCCCGCTTCGGTGGACGACACATCGCAGCCATAGAGCAGGAGGTCTGCCCCCTCGGACAGGGAGGCGGCGATGATCGCCATCTCGTCCGCATGCTCGCCCTCGAGCGACTGGGCATCCAGCTTGGTGTTGCCCAGCTCCAGCGAGCCCGCCGTGCCGTGGCTGATGATGTGGATGGCATCCACACCGGTGCGGCCATTGAGGATTTCGGCCATCTGTTCGACACCGTCGCGGTCGGCGTCCAGAACGTAGATTTCACCCGGGTGCCAGCTCAGTTCCGGCACGATGTCTTTGGCCACCGCATCGACAAAAATGATTTCCACCCGTTCTGCCGGCGCATCCACCGCGGCCAGATCGGTTTCGCTCAACGCATCGACATCGTCGCCAGCGTCGGCATCCGCGTCCCCATCGGTAGCCGCGCCAGCCGCCGACGCCGAACTGGTCGTGTCCGTCGTCGTGTCGTCCCCGTCGGCCTCGGAAACCTCCGCCACGGCATCAGGGTCGGCCTCGGCCTCGCCCCCCGTTTCCGTCCCAGCGTTCGCGGTGTCGGGGGCATCGGTCTGCGTCGTCGAGGTGGGGGCCGCGGTGGGAGCCGGTACAGAGCTCTCCTCCGTGTCGGTGGCCGCCACCGGCGTGGCGGCTGGCTCCGGCGCCTCCGACACATGGACCTCTTCCGCCACCGGCACCGGGTCGGCGGCAGGTGCCGAAGCCTCCTGGGTATCGACCACGGTGGCCGCTACCGCGGCGTCAAAGACGATCCGCTGCTCCAGCGCGAGTTGCTGCCCCACCAACGCCCGGGCTGGTGCACGCCGGGCACGACGCCCGGAGGACACCTTGCGACCACTCGACGACGCCACTTCAGCGGCCGCCACATAGGTCCCCAGTGTTTCGTTCCAGATCGACTTGTATGACTTGTTCATGCGAATGGGTAAGTGGTATCCAACAGCGTCCGAAAATAGTTACTTGGAACTACAGGACCGATCTTGGAGCGTAACAAAAAATTTCCCGAACCTTAACTGGTAGCGGAAAAAACACGGCAGAACCGCGAATACTCCACATGCAGTGCCTCCAGATGGACGACAAAGACCACACTCGGCGCGTCGGACCTTTTCACAGCACCCACACCGCAGGCTGTAAACAAACACAGAGTCAGGAAAACCTGGGGAGCAGGAGGATCGCTTCCGCATTGGAAAACGAATAACAGCGATCGGCCGCCTCACGCCAGGGCAGCCAGATCTGGTCCCGGTGCTCGCGCGCGCTCAAGGTCACCGGAACCGCGCGAGGAATGCACAAACCAAAGACCCGTTCGACATTGCGGGTCACCCCCGGGGCGTACCGGTACAGCCACTCGGGGTAAATGTCGTAGACGTTTTCCAGACACCAGTCGCTCAACCGATGCCCTGGCGCCCGACCGTCCAGCCCGGTTTCTTCGGCCACCTCCCGCATGGCCGTCTCTTCAAAAGGCTCTTCGACAGCGTCTTTGGAACCCGTCACCGATTGCCAGAAACCTGGCGACTCGGCACGCTCAATCAGCAACACTTCGAGCGCTGGCGTGTGGATCACCACCAGCACCGACTGTGGAATCTTGTGCGCACGTTGTGATGAATTGGTCGCCACAGCCCGTCCCAAAAAAGAAAGCGCCCCGAAGGGCGCCTTGCTGCTGAAGAAAAGAAGCGGCCGCCCCTCAGACCGGCGACGGGTTGCGCAGCCGGATGTGCAGCTCGCGCAACTGCTTCTCGTCCACCGTGCTGGGTGCCTGGGTCAGCAGGTCCTGGGCACGCTGGGTCTTGGGGAAAGCGATCACGTCGCGAATCGATTCGGCGCCCGTCATCAGGGTGATCAGGCGATCCAGGCCAAAGGCCAGGCCACCGTGCGGCGGCGCACCATACTGCAGAGCATCCAGCAGGTAGCCGAACTTCGCGCGCGCATCTTCTTCGCCGATCTTGAGCGCGCTGAAGACCTTGCTCTGCACATCGGCGCGGTGGATCCGCACCGAACCGCCGCCCAGCTCCCAGCCGTTGAGCACCATGTCGTAGGCCTTGGCGATGCACTTGCCCGGATCGGTGTCCATCAGGTCCTCGTGGCCATCCTTGGGGCTGGTGAAAGGATGGTGCACGGCCACCCAGCGGTCTTCTTCCTCGTCGTGCTCGAACATCGGGAAGTCCACCACCCACAGCGGCGCCCAGCGGCTTTCGAACAGACCGCTCTTCTTGCCGAGTTCACTGTGGCCGATCTTCAGGCGCAGTGCGCCGATGGCATCGTTGACGACCTTGGTCTTGTCGGCACCGAAGAACAGCAGGTCACCGTCCTGGGCGCCGGTGCGCTGGAGGATCTCGGCGATGGCCGCGTCGTGGATGTTCTTGACGATGGGCGATTGCAACCCGTCGCGCCCCTTGACCACCTCGTTGACCTTGATCCAGGCCAGTCCCTTGGCGCCATAGATCTTGACGAACTCGGTGTACTGGTCGATCTCGCCACGCGAGATCTGGGCGCCACCGGGCACACGCAGCGCGACCACGCGGCCACCGGGCGTTGTCGCCGGGCCGGAGAAAACCTTGAAGTCCACATCCTTCATGACCTCGGTCAGCTCGGTGAATTCGAGCTTGACACGCAGGTCCGGCTTGTCGGAGCCAAAGCGGTAGGCGGCCTCCTGGAAGGTCATGATCGGGAACTCGCCCAGGTCCACCCCCAGTTGGGTCTTGAACACCTCGGTGATCATGCGCTGGAAGATCGCACGGATTTCTTCTTCGTTCAGGAACGAGGTCTCACAGTCGATCTGGGTGAACTCGGGCTGCCGGTCGGCACGCAGGTCTTCGTCGCGGAAGCACTTGGTGATCTGGTAGTAGCGGTCGTAGCCAGCCACCATCAGCATCTGCTTGTAGAGCTGGGGCGACTGGGGCAACGCAAAGAACTGGCCGTCGTGCACGCGGCTGGGCACCAAGTAATCGCGCGCGCCTTCGGGCGTGCTCTTGCCCAGCATGGGCGTCTCGATGTCGATGAAACCTTCCTTGTCCAGGAAATTGCGCACCTGAATGGCGGTCTTGTAGCGCAGCATCATGTTGCGCTGCATGGCCGGGCGGCGCAGGTCCATCACACGGTGCGTGAGGCGCGTAGTCTCCGACAGGTTGTCGTCGTCCATCTGGAACGGCGGCGTGACCGAGGCGTTCAGCACGATCAGCTCGTGGCACAGCACTTCGATCTTGCCGCTCTTGAGGCCGTCGTTGGTCGTGCCTTCAGGGCGGGCACGCACCAGGCCCTTGACCTGCACGCAGAACTCGTTGCGCACATCTTCGGCCACCTTGAACATCTCGGGGCGGTCCGGATCGCACACCACCTGCACATAACCTTCGCGGTCACGCAGGTCGATGAAGATCACCCCACCGTGGTCGCGACGGCGGTTGACCCAGCCGCACAGCGAAACGGTTTGGCCCATCAGGGCTTCGGTCACCAGACCGCAGTAGTGGGAGCGCATGGCCATGGAATTGCTTCTTTCAACAGAGGGCCGCACGGGGCGGCCGGATCGGCTCAGGTAAGGGGAACAGGCGAAGAGGCGCCAGGTTGCGGGGGTTTCTTGCCCCCTGGCACGATGACACCCATGGAGACGATGTAGGTCAGGGCCTCGTCCACCGACATCTGCAGCTCCACACAGGCGCTTTTGCGCACCATCACGAAGTAGCCCCCGGTGGGGTTGGGGGTGGTCGGCACGTACACGCTGATGAACTCGTCGCCGGCGCCACCGGGGCCATGCCCGGTTCGCAGATGTGCCTGGACTTCACCACCCGGTGCACCGGTCAGGAAAGCAATGGTCCACATGCCCTCCTGCGGCCACTGGATCAGCAAAGCCTGCCGGAAAGCATTGCCCTTTTCCGAAAACAGCGTGTCCGACACCTGCTTGACGCCGGAATAGATCGAGCGAACCACCGGAATCCGGTGCAGCAGTGCATGCCACCAGTTCACCAGCCTGGAACCGATGATGTTGGATGCCAGGGCACCGATGGACAGCAGCACCCCGAGGGCAAAGATCACGCCCAGACCGGGCAGGTGAAAACCAAGCAGTTGGTCAGGATGCCAGCTGGCCGGCAGGATGCGCAAGGTCTGGTCCAGAGTGGACACCACCCAGTCGAGCACCCAGAGGGTGATGATCAGGGGCACGAGCACCAGAAGCCCGGACAACAGCCACTTGCGCAAGGCAGCCATAAATGCCGTGGGTCTCAGTGGCAGGCGCAGGAGCCACCACAGGGCGTGGACGGCGCGGGGCTGGCCGGGGTCTCCGACGAGGACGGCGCGGCAGCGGCGGCACCCTCAGCGGCGGTGCCGGTCGAGGCGGCGGCCGCGCCGGATGCACTGGCTCCGCCACGGAAATCGGTGGCGTACCAGCCCGAGCCCTTGAGCTGGAAACCGGCCGCCGTCAGCTGCTTGCGAAAGGTCGCCGCCCCGCAAGCGGGGCAATCGGTCAGCGGTGCGTCGGAGATTTTCTGCAGAACGTCCTTGGCATGGCCGCAGGACTCGCACTTGTAGGCATAGATCGGCATGGCGTGAACGGTGGAAAACACCTCTCCGGCGCAGACAGCGGGCGCCCCGTGGTGCCGGACAGGGAAGTTGAACAAAACCGGGCATTATAGTTTGGGGCGCTTGCCCAGGCCGTCAAGGGCCCCCAGACTTTTATCCCGCACCGGTCACCAGAGACGGATGCGCAGCAGCACCTGGGTGACGATCAGCCCCAGCACGAAGCCGATACCGCCGTAGATGATGCCCTGCAACAGGCGGTTGGTGCGTTTCTGCTCCGCCAACAGGGCCTGCAGTTCCGCGCGGCTCACGCCGTCACCGGGCTGCCGCAGACGATCGTGCAGCAGCCGTGGCAAGGCCGGCAGCAGTTTGGCGTACTGCGGCGCTTCGGCCTTGAGCTGTTGCCACAGCTTGCGCGGCCCCATCTGGTCGACCATCCACTTTTCGAGAAAGGGTTTGGCGGTCGCCCAGAGATCCAGATCCGGGTCCAGTTCGCGCCCCAGCCCCTCGATGTTGAGCAGGGTTTTCTGCAGCAGCACCAGTTGCGGCTGGATCTCCACATGAAAACGCCGCGAGGTCTGGAACAGCCGCATCAGCACCATGCCCAGGGAGATCTCGCGAAGCGGCCGGTCGAAGTACGGCTCGCACACCGCCCGGATTGCCGACTCGAGTTCGTCGACCCGGGTCTCGGGCGGCACCCAGCCGCTTTCAATGTGCAACTGGGCGACACGCTTGTAGTCGCGCCGGAAAAACGCCGTGAAGTTCTGCGCCAGGTATTCCTTGTCGAACTCGGTGAGCGTACCGACGATGCCGAAATCGAGCGAGATGTAGCGCCCGAAGGTGGCCGGATCCACACTGACCCGGATGTTGCCCGGGTGCATGTCGGCATGGAAAAAACCGTCGCGGAAAACCTGGGTGAAAAAGATGGTCACGCCGTCGCGCGCCAGCTTCGGGATGTCGACGCCTCGCGCCCGCAGATCGTCCACCCGGTTGATGGGCAGGCCGCGCATGCGCTCCATCACCATCACCTCGGTGTGGCAAAAGTCCCAGAACATCTCCGGGATCATCACCAGATCAAGCCCCGCCATGTTGCGGCGCAACTGGGCCGCATTGGCCGCTTCGCGCATGAGGTCGAGCTCGTCGTGCAGGTACTTGTCGAACTCGGCCACCACCTCGCGCGGTTTGAGGCGCCGGCCGTCTGCCGAGAGGCGCTCCACCCAGCCGGCCATCATGCGCATGAGCGAGAGGTCTTTTTCGATCACCGGCAGCATGTTCGGGCGCAGCACCTTCACCGCCACCTCCCGCCCGGCGTGGCGGCCGGCCTTCAGCGTGGCGAAGTGCACCTGCGCGATCGACGCGCTGGCCACGGGCGTGTGCTCGAAGTGATCAAACAGGGCCTCCAGCGGTTGGCCGAAGGCGCGCTCGATGGTCGCCACCGCCACCGCACTCGGAAACGGCGGCACGTTGTCCTGCAGATGCGCCAACTCGTCGGCGATATCGGGCGGCAACAGGTCGCGGCGGGTGGACAGCACCTGCCCGAACTTCACGAAGATCGGACCCAGGCGCTCCAGCGCTTCGCGCAGGCGCTGACCGCGCGGCGCATCCAGCTTGCGCCCGATCGTCACCAGGCGGGTCAGCCCCCGAACCAGTGGATGCGGGAAGCTCGACAGCAGCAGCTCGTCCAGCCCATGGCGCAGCGCCACCCACAGGATGAAAGCGCCACGAAACAGCCGCCTCATGCGGCAGGCCCGTCGGTGCCGGTTTCGCTGGGAGCGGCTGGCGAAGCGCCCCCGCTGCGGCCAGGCACACGCGCCACGAAAGCCTTCAGGCCTCGCGCCACCGTCGATGCAATGCCCACCAGCGTGTGTGCCGCCGCGTCGCCGACGAATTGCGAAAGGTCTTCCTCCACGTCCCAGCGCACGTTGTCCACCAGCCAGGCCACTTCCGCCGCCAGTTGCACGTCGCCCTGGATATCGACACCGGGCTTGTGGCCGCTGGCCAGCGACTGCGCCAGCTCGCGCGCCAAGCCCAGCGGCGAGGTCTGGGTGAGGGTCACGGTCAGTTCGGCAGCCGTTGCGGCCGGGAGGCGCTCGACCAGCCCGGCGGCGGTAGCGGCCAGCGTCAGGTGCACCGCACCCCACTGCAGCCGCACCGGCTTGCCTTTGTGGCGCCGCAGGCGATCCTGCGCCTGCGGCTCCTGCCCCAGCACATGATTGAGGAAAAGCACCACACGGTTCTGCACCTCATCCACCACCCATTCGGGGGGCTTCAGCGCTCCCAACAGGGATTGCAGCGCAGACAAAGGCGAAGCGCCGGCCGCAGCCGGCGAAGGGGAATGGGCGTCGTTCATGCCCTCGATTCTGACGGATAAGCCGGGCGCTTCAGCGCAGCGCCTGCACCCCGGCCACCAGCCACCCGCCTTCGGTGTGACGCGGCCGGGTGATGTCCCATATTTCCCGGAACGGGCTTGGGCCGGCTGAGAGGTCTTCGCGCATCAGGCCCGAGAACTCGACGCTGGCGAGCCACGCGTCCGCCATCTCCTCGATGCCCAGCAGGCGCGCTTCGAGCATCACCACCTCGGTGCGTGCGGACGGCGCGGTCGACCGGTCATCGGCCTCCGCAGGCTGGCGGGCCGCAATGGCCGTCTCCATGCGCTGGCGAATCTGCTCCAGCATGCCATCGGTCATCATGGCGCGCAGGCTGGCCAGATCGGCCTGGTCCCAGGCCGATTGCAGGTGCAGGAAGTTGGCTTTGGACGTGGACAGGAAATCGGCTTCATCGAAACCGTCGGGCGAGCGGCGTTCCAGCGCGGGAGCCACCACGGGCGCCGCCGCATCGACCGGGGCATACGCGGCGCTCTCCCACGGGCGCGCCGACGCGTCGTTGCCGACGTTTTTCGGGCTGTAGCCCCGGGGTGCCACCGGCGTCACCTGATCGGCCGGAATGGGTCCCGACGGCTGCGCTATCGGCGCAGCGGCCTTGAGACGCCGCCGAGCCCCCAGCACCACGGCCACCAACACAACCCCCACCAGTGCCAGCCACCACAGCCACGACGATTCGGCGCTCATCGAATACCCCCTTGCATGCCCTTCCTTGTCCTTTCCTGTCCCGCCGGCGCCCTCCCGGGCCGCGGTGTCAACACTTGATACCCAGATGCAACGCGACGATGCCGCCGCTGAGGTTGTGCACGTCCACATGGCCGAAGCCCACGTTCTTCATGATCTGGCGCAAGCCCTCCTGGTCCGGGTGCATGCGGATCGACTCCGCCAGGTAGCGGTAGCTCTCGGCATCCCCGGCAACCAGTTGGCCCAATTTCGGCAGCACGTTGAACGAGTACCAGTCATACGCCTTCTCCAAAGGCTTGGCGACCCGGGAAAACTCCAGCACCAGCAAGCGCCCCCCCGGCTTGAGCACGCGCCGCATCTCGGCGAGGGCCTGGTCCTTGTGGGTCATGTTGCGCAAACCAAACGCCACCGACACGATGTCGAAGGACTCGGACGCAAACGGCAGCTTTTCGGCATCACAGACCATCGTCGGCAACACCAGCCCGTTGTCCAGCAGGCGGTTGCGCCCCTCGCGCAGCATGGCCTCGTTGATGTCGGTGTGCACCACACGCCCGGAGGGTCCCACCCGGCGGGCGAACGCCATCGACAGGTCGCCGGTGCCGCCCGCAATGTCGAGCACCTGGTCACCCTCCCGAGGACGGGCCACGGTGATGGCATAACGCTTCCAGACCCGGTGCAAGCCGGCCGACATCAGGTCGTTCATGACGTCGTACTTGGACGCGACCGAATCGAACACGCCGCGCACACGCTGCGCTTTTTCCCGCTCGTCGACCGTTTCGAAACCGAAGTGGGTGGTGGCCATGGGGTGGTTCTCCGTGAATCCTTGACGGTCGGGTTCAGTGGTGGTGGCCGCAGGCGTGCCCGCCCGCCGTCGGCATGGGGGCATCCCGATCCAGCCCCGCATCGGCCAGACGCTGCAAGTAGTCGCGCCAGAGCGCGTCCTGCCGCGCACCCAGCGTGTACAGGTATTCCCAGGTGAAGAGGCCGGAATCGTGCCCATCGGAAAACGTCGGCCGCACCGCATAGTGCCCCACCGGCTCCAGCGCCACGATCTGCACGTCGCGCTTGCCGGTCTGCAGGGTTTCCTGACCCGGGCCATGCCCTTGCACTTCGGCCGACGGCGAACATACCCGCATCAGCTCGAAAGGGATGCGGAAGGTCTGGCCATCGGAGAACAGCACCTCCAGCACGCGGGAGGCGCCATGCACGGTGATGTCCTGGGGCGTCGGGGTGTTCGGTGTGAGTCCAGCCATGGCGTTCCTCGGGTCAGACCAGGACGCGCTCGATGCCACCCTGGTTGGCACGCGCCACGTATTCAGGCAGCCAGCTTTCGCCCAGGATCTGGCGCGCCATTTCAACCACGATGTAGTCGGCCTCCAGCAAGCCGTTCTGCAAGTCGTCGGTGTAGCGGCTCAGGCCCTGCAGGCAGCTCGGGCAAGAGGTCAGCATCTTGACGTTGGCCTGCGGTGCCACAGTACCCGCAGCGCGCAGGGCCGCTTCGCCCTTGCGCACCTCTTCTTCCTTGCGGAAGCGGATCTGCGTGGAGATGTCCGGCCGGGTCACGCCCAGCGTGCCGCTTTCGCCGCAGCAGCGTTCGCTCTTGATAACGCCACCGCCCACCAGGGCCTTGACGGTCTTCATCGGGTCCTGCAACTTCATCGGGCTGTGGCACGGGTCGTGGTACAGGTAACCGCCCTGCCCCGCCGGCAGCGTGATGCCCTTTTCCAGCAGGTACTCGTGGATGTCGATGATGCGGCAGCCCGGGAAGATCTTCTCGAACTCGTAACCCTGCAACTGGTCGTAGCAGGTGCCACAGCTCACCACCACCGTTTTGATGTCCAGGTAGTTCAGCGTGTTGGCCACGCGGTGGAACAGCACCCGGTTGTCGGTGATGATCTTTTCCGCCTTGTCGAACTGGCCGCTGCCGCGCTGCGGATAGCCACAGCACAGATATCCCGGCGGCAGCACGGTCTGCACGCCCGCATGCCAGAGCATGGCCTGGGTGGCCAGGCCGACCTGGCTGAACAGGCGCTCGGAGCCGCAGCCGGGGAAGTAGAACACCGCTTCTGTCTCGGCCGTGGTGGCTTGCGGATTGCGGATGATGGGAACGTAGTCCTTGTCCTCGATATCGAGCAACGCGCGCGCCGTCTTCTTGGGCAGACCACCAGGCATCTTCTTGTTGATGAAGTGGATGACCTGTTCCTTGACCGGCGCGGTGCCCACCGTGGCCGGCGGGGCCGACGTCTGCTTCTTCGCCGCCAGGCGCAGCACGTCGTTGGCCAGGCGCTGGGCCTTGAAACCCACGTCCACCATGGCCGAGCGCACCAGCTTGATGGTCTGCGGATTGGTCGCGTTGAGCATGAACATGGCCGCCGCATTGCCGGGCCGGAAGCTCTTCTGGCCCATCTTGCGCAGCAGGTTGCGCATGTTCATCGACACGTCGCCGAAGTCGATCTTCACCGGGCAGGGAGACAGGCACTTGTGGCAGACCGTGCAGTGATCGGCCACGTCCTCGAACTCTTCCCAGTGCTTGATGCTGATGCCACGGCGCGTCTGCTCTTCGTACAGAAAAGCTTCGATCAGCAGCGAAGTCGCCAGGATCTTGTTGCGCGGGCTGTAGAGCAGGTTGGCGCGCGGCACGTGCGTGGCACAGACCGGCTTGCACTTGCCGCAGCGCAGGCAGTCCTTGACCGAATCGGCGATGGCGCCGATGTCGCTCTGCTGCATGATCAGCGACTCGTGCCCCATCAGGCCGAACGAGGGCGTGTAGGCATTGGCCAGGTCGGCCTGGCGCACGCTGGCATCGCCCACCACCAGCGCTTGGTGTGCGGCACCGCGCAGCAGTTTGCCCTTGTTGAAGCGACCCTCGGGATCGACCTTCGCCTTGTAGGCGGCAAAGGGGTTGAGCTCGTCGTCGGTCAGGAATTCCAGCTTGGTGATGCCGATGCCGTGCTCGCCCGAGATCACGCCATCCAGGCCCCGCGCCAGCACCATGATGCGGGCCACCGCCTCGTGGGCGGTCTGCAGCATCTCGTAGTCGTCGCTGTTGACGGGGATGTTGGTGTGCACATTGCCGTCGCCCGCGTGCATGTGCAGCGCCACCCAGACGCGACCTTTGAGCACACGCTTGTGAATGGCATTGCATTCGGCCAGGATCGGGGCAAAGGCCGCGCCGGTGAAAATCTGCTGCAGCGGCACACGGATCTGGGTCTTCCAGCTCGCGCGCAGCGAATGGTCCTGCAGTTGCGGGAACAGGCTGTCGACATCGCGCAGCCAGCCAGCCCACAGGGCGCGTACCTCGCGCACCTTGGCCAGGGCCTGTTGCACGCGATCTTCCAGCAACTCGGCGTTGGGCAGGTCGTTGGCGTCGTCGGTCTTGCCCAGGGGCAGGTTGCCTTTGGCAAAAAAGGCTTCCAGCGCATCGCACAGCTTGAGCTTGTTGCGCAACGACAGTTCGATATTGATGCGCTCGATGCCCAGCGTGTATTCGCCCATGCGCGGCAGCGGGATCACCACGTCTTCGTTGATCTTGAAGGCGTTGGTGTGCTTGCTGATGGCGGCCGTGCGCTTGCGGTCGAGCCAGAATTTCTTGCGCGCCTCGGCGCTGATGGCCACGAAGCCCTCGCCGCTGCGGCCGTTGGCCATGCGGATCACTTCGCTGGTGGCGCGCGCCACGGCATCGGCATCGTCGCCGACGATGTCGCCGATCAGCACCATCTTGGGCAGCGTGCCCCGTTTGCTCTTGGTCGCGTAGCCCACGGCCTTGAGGTAGCGGTCGTCCAGGTGTTCCAGGCCGGCCAGCAGCGTCCCGCTGCGCTTTTGCTCGGCGAACATGAAGTCCTTGATCTCAACGATCGAGGGCACACCGTCCTTGGGATTGCCGAAAAACTCCAGACACACGGTGCGGGTGTGATCGGGCATGCGATGCACCACCCAGCGTCCGCTGGTGATCAGGCCGTCACAGCCTTCTTTCTGGATACCCGGCAGGCCGCTGAGGAACTTGTCGGTCACGTCCTTGCCCAGGCCTTCCTTGCGGAAGGTCGAGCCGGGAATCGCCAGCGTTTCGGTGCGCAGCGGCGTTTTGCCGTCGGCGGCAAAGTACCGGAGTTCGAAGGTCGCCACCTCGGCATCGTGGATCTTGCCCAGGTTGTGGTCCAGGCGTGTGACTTCCAACCATTCGGCCTGCGGCGTGACCATGCGCCAGCTCACCAGGTTGTCCAGCGCCGTGCCCCAAAGCACGGCCTTCTTGCCACCAGCGTTCATGGCGATGTTGCCGCCCACGCACGAGGCTTCGGCCGACGTGGGATCGACCGCGAACACAAAGCCCGCCCGTTCGGCCGCATCGGCCACGCGCTGCGTGACCACGCCGGCTTCGGTCCACACCGTGGCCACCGGTTGCGCGTGGCCGGGAATGGCCACGTGCTCGACCTCGGTCATGGCTTCGAGCTTCTCGGTGTTGATGACCACACTCTTCCAGGTCAGCGGGATCGCGCCGCCGGTGTAGCCGGTGCCGCCCCCGCGCGGGATGATGGTCAGACCCAGTTCGACGCAGCCCTTCACCAGGTGCGCCATCTCGGCCTCGGTGTCGGGCGTGAGCACCACGAACGGGTATTCCACGCGCCAGTCGGTCGCGTCGGTCACGTGCGACACGCGCGAGAGACCGTCGAATTTGATGTTGTCCTTGGCGGTCAGCTTGCGCAGCACGCGGTTCGTGCGCTGGCGCAGCGTGGCCATCTCTTCGAACGAGTGGGCAAAGGTGTCCACGGCCGCGTGGGCCAGCGTGAGCAACTCACCCACCAGCGCGTCACGCGCCGGATCGTCCTGGGGTGTGCGGCGGCGCTGCACCTCACCGAGCCGGTGGTGCAGCGCTTCGACCAGCGCGGCACGCCGCTTGGGGTTGTCGAGCAGGTCGTCCTGCAGATAGGGGTTGCGCTGGACCACCCAGATGTCGCCAAGCACCTCGTAGAGCATGCGGGCCGATCGCCCGGTGCGCCGCTCGCCGCGCAAGTCGTCCAGCAGCCCCCAGGCCCGGGAGCCCAGCAGACGCAGCACAATTTCGCGATCCGAGAAAGAGGTGTAGTTGTACGGAATCTCACGCAGACGGGGCGAATCGTCGAGCGTGGTTTCCAGCAGCGGAAGCGGAGTCGGGGCGTTCATGGGGCGAGGGCCAGCAACAAAAGCTGAACCTGCGATGGTACCGCAGGCCCCAATCACACACCCCTGCGGCGGATACTGGCGCCGCAGGCGTCAGGCGCGACGTGCCCACCAGGCCAGACTGCCCTGGAAGAGCACCAGCGCGGCATACGTGACCATCACACCATCGCGCCCAAAAACCACCAGGCCGGACAGCAACACCGCCGTGCCCAGCCCCCACTGCGCCAGCAGTTCGCGCCGCGCCCCCCAGCGGCCACGGCGCGCCCCGGGCTTCAGGCGTGGCGCTCCCCAGAGCAGCAGACCCACCACCAGGGCAGGCGCCACGAAGTTCGCAAGATGAAGGATCAAGGCGATAAAGTTCACCGCAGCGGAAAGGTCAAAAGCCGGCAGAGAAAAAGCGGGGCGCCTCGCACAAGGCGCGTTCGCAGGCCATCCGCATCAACAGGCGGCGCGCGCCCACGGCAGCAGGGGCGCTGGAATTTTATAATCCCCTTTATGGCTGTCTGGGCACTCGGCATCAATCACCAAACGGCTCCGCTGGATCTGCGGGGCCGTTTTGCGTTCGCCATCGACCAGATCCAGCCCGCCCTCACGGGTTACCGCACCAGCCTGCCCCTTCAAGCCGAGGCCACCCTGCTGTCGACCTGCAACCGCACCGAACTCTATGGCGCTGGGGACCAGTCGGCGGTGGAACCCACGTTGCAGTGGTTGGCCCAGACCGGTGGCGTGAGCCCGCACGTGTTGCAGGACCACGCCTACATCCTGCGCGAAGACGACGCAGCCCGGCATGCCTTCCGCGTCGCCAGCGGCCTGGACAGCATGGTGCTCGGCGAGGCGCAGATCCTTGGCCAGATGAAAGACGCCGTGCGCGCCGCCGACGAAGCCGGTGCGCTGGGCACCACACTGCACCAGCTGTTCCAGCGCTCGTTCTCGGTGGCCAAACAGGTGCGCACCTCCACCGAGATCGGCGCGCACTCGATCAGCATGACGGCGGCCGCCGTCAAGCTGGCGTCGCAGATCTTCGAAGACCTCAAGGACATCCGCGTGCTGTTCGTCGGGGCCGGCGAGATGATCGAACTGGCGGCCACCCACTTCGCCGCCAAGACCCCCAAGGCCATGGCCATCGCCAACCGCACACTGGAGCGTGGTGAAAAGCTGGCCAGCCGCTTTGGCGCCGAAGTCATGCGCCTGGCCGAGATTCCCGAACGGCTGCACGAATTCGATGCGGTGATCAGTTGCACCGCCAGCACCCTGCCGATCATTGGTCTGGGCGCGGTCGAGCGGGCGCTCAAAAAGCGCCGTCACCGCCCCATGTTCATGGTCGATCTGGCTGTGCCCCGCGACATCGAGATCGAGGTCAAGGGCCTGTCCGACGTGTACCTCTATACCGTGGACGACCTGGCCGGCGTGGTGCAGACGGGCAAGGACAACCGGCAGGCCGCCGTGGCGCAGGCCGAGGCCATCATCGACGCCGGGGTGCTGAGTTTCATGCACTGGATGCAGCAGCGGGATCCGGCCAACGGTGTCGTGCCGCTGATCCAGCAACTCAACGCCCAGGCCGACGCCTGGCGCCAGGCCGAAATGGCGCGCGCGCGCCGGCTGCTGGCCAAGGGCGAGCCGGTGGACGCGGTGCTCGAAGCCCTGGCCAAAGGCCTGACGCAAAAGATGCTGCACGGCACCCTGGCCGAGCTGCACACGGGCGACGCCGAATCCCGCGCCCACACGGCGCAAGCGGTTTCGCGCCTCTTCCTGCGCGAAAAGTCCTAGCGGCGCTAGCCGCTCCGCCCGGTCCGCGCGCCTCCAGAGCGTGCGGTCTTCCCGCTCACCCGCTCCCGCTGCCGTGAAACCCTTTGTCCGCGACACCCTGAACCGCCAGCGCGCCCGCCTGCACGAGCTGGACGCGCTGCTCTCCGCCCCCGACGTGGTCAGCGACTTGCAGCGCTTCCGGACGCTCAGCCGCGAACACGCCGACGCCAGCGAGCGGGTCAACGCCTTCAACCGCTACCTGCAACGCGAGGCCGACCGCGCCAGCGCCCAGGGACTGCTGACCGATCCCGACATGGCCGACATGGCGCGCGAAGAGGTGCAGGCCGCCGAAGCCGAGATGGCGCAGCTCGACGAGGCGCTGCAGCGCCTGCTGCTGCCACGCGATCCGGACGATGAACGCGCAGCCTTCCTGGAAATCCGCGCCGGCACCGGGGGCGACGAATCGGCGCTGTTCGCGGGCGATCTGGCGCGCCTGTACACCCGCTACGCAGACAGCCAGGGCTGGCGCACCGAGATCGTCAGCGAATCGCCGAGCGAACTGGGCGGCTATAAAGAAGTGGTGCTGCTCATCAGCAACCCGGGCGGCGCCGGGCCCGGCGTGTACGGCCAGTTGCGCTTTGAATCCGGTGGCCACCGCGTGCAGCGCGTGCCCGCCACCGAAACCCAGGGCCGCATCCACACCAGCGCCGCCACCGTGGCCGTGATGCCCGAACCCGACGAAGCCGAAGCCGTCAAACTCAATCCGGCCGAACTGCGCATCGACACCTTCCGCGCCAGCGGCGCCGGCGGCCAGCACATCAACAAGACCGATTCGGCGGTGCGCGTGACCCACCTGCCCACCGGCCTCACCGCCGAATGCCAGGACGGTCGCAGCCAGCACAGCAACAAGGCCAAGGCGCTGCAGGTGCTGGCCGCACGCCTGCAGGAAAAAGAACGCAGCGAGCGCGCCGCCAGCGAAGCCGCCACGCGCAAGGGCCTGATCGGCAGCGGCGACCGCAGCGATCGCATCCGCACCTACAACTTCCCGCAAGGACGCCTGACAGACCACCGCATCAACCTCACGCTCTACAAGCTGCTGCAGGTGATGGAGGGCGACCTGGGCGACGTCATCCACGCGCTGCAGGTGGCGCGCGGCGCCGAACAATTGGCCGCGCTCGAAAGCCAGGCATGACGACGCTCGCCGAAGCGTTGGCCTCTGCCGCCCGGCTCGGGCTGGACCGCCTGGACGCCCAGATCCTGCTGTTGCACGCGCTGGGCCGTTCGCCCCATGACCGCGCCTGGCTCATCGCCCACGACGCAGACGTCCTG
Source organism: Hydrogenophaga electricum (assembly GCF_030160815.1). Lineage (NCBI taxonomy): Bacteria > Pseudomonadati > Pseudomonadota > Betaproteobacteria > Burkholderiales > Comamonadaceae > Hydrogenophaga > Hydrogenophaga electricum. Next base: position 18,248 of record NZ_BSPB01000035.1, read on the forward strand.
CCCGACGCGGCGCAAACCGTGTGGACCGCACTGCTGCAGCGGCGCCAGGCCGGCGAACCCGTGGCCTATCTGCTGGGGCACAAGGCCTTCTTCGGGCTCGACCTGCAGGTGGGCCCGGGCGTGCTCGTGCCGCGGCCCGACACCGAAACCCTGGTCGAATGGGCGCTGTCCTTGATCCCGACCGAGGCTGCGCCAGCCCAGCCCACGCGCGTGCTCGATCTCGGCACCGGCAGCGGAGCCATCGCCCTGGCGCTGGGCACCCACGCACCACAGGCCGAGCTGACCGCCACCGACGCCAGCGAAGCCGCCCTGGCGCAGGCCCGCGCCAATGGCCAGCGCCTAGGCCTGCCGGTGCGCTGGCGCCTCGGTCACTGGCTGGACGCTGTGCCGGGCGAGCGCTTTCACCTCATCGTCTCCAACCCGCCCTACATTGCCGAGGCGGACCCGCACCTGGCGGCACTGACCCACGAGCCGCTGTCGGCCCTGACAGCCGGCCCCGACGGGCTGGACGACATCCGCCACCTCGTGGCCACCGCACCCGGCGCGCTCCACCCCGGCGGCTGGCTGCTGCTCGAACACGGCTACGACCAGGCCGCCGCCGTGCGCGCCCTGCTCAGCGACCGGGGCTTCGAAACTGTCAGCAGCCGTAACGACCTCGCGGGCATCGAGCGCTGCACCGGCGGGCGCTGGCCGCTCGCGCGATAATCCGGATTTCCGGCCAGCCACCCGGTGCCGGCCCGCCCCAACCCACACGGAACCTACGACCATGAGCGACGTGCAAAGCCAGATCGACCAACTGGTCAAATCCCACGACATCGTGCTGTTCATGAAGGGCAGCGCCAGCTTCCCGATGTGCGGCTTCTCCGGCCGCGCGGTGCAGATCCTCAAAGCCTGCGGCGTGGACCCCAAGTCGCTCACCACCGTCAACGTGCTCGAAAACGACGCAGTGCGCCAGGGCATCAAGGACTACAGCCAGTGGCCCACCATTCCGCAGCTCTACGTCAAGGGCGAATTCATCGGCGGTTCGGACATCATGATGGAAATGTACGAGTCGGGTGAACTGCAAAAAGTGATCACCGGTCAGGCCTGACCGTCCCTTTCGCCCCGCCGACAGCCGCCCGGGCGGCTGTTTGTTTTTTGGGCGTGATGCGCCATCCACCAGCGCGCAGGCGAACCGTCCATCGGGGATCACCGGACTTGAGAGCCGGCACGGCTTGTGCTTGAATGAATTCGGGTTTCCCGTTTTCGTCACGCAGGAGAACGCCTTGAGCTCACACAGCCTGGTCCCGTCCTCACCCGCGATCCCCTTGCCGATCGCGCAGATGCGCAGCGTCTACCGCGCCGACGATGTCGAGCGCCGGCTGGTCAAGCTCCAGTCCAGCGGCACCGAGCGCGAACACGAAGGCCTGCGCAGCACCTACCAGCGCATGCTCGAACGCGGTCCGCAGCGGTTTGCCGTCAAACCCTCCGGTGTGCCCGACATGGCGCCGCTGTATGAATTGCTGCCCAATTTCGGCGAGGTGCTCGACGATGTGAAGCGCCACGTGGCACTGAGCCAGGACAGCCGCGACAGCCTGGAGGTCACGCCCATCCTATTGTTAGGGCCACCCGGCGTGGGCAAGACACACTTCGCGCGGCAGATTGCCGACCTGCTGGGCACCGGCATGAGCCTGGTGCCCATGAGCAGCATGACCGCCGGCTGGCTGCTCTCGGGGTCGTCCTCGCAATGGAAAGGCGCCAAGCCCGGCAAGGTATTCGAAGCCCTGGTGGACGGCGAATACGCCAACCCGGTGATCGTGGTCGACGAGATCGACAAGGCCAGCAGCGACGCGCAATACGACCCACTCGGTGCGCTCTACAGCCTGCTCGAACACGACACGGCGCAGCACTTCGTGGACGAATTCGCCGAAGTGCCCATCGATGCCAGCCAGGTGATCTGGATCACCACCGCCAACGACGAACGCCACATCCCCGAACCCATCCTGAACCGGATGAACGTGTTCGAGATCCAGCCGCCCTGCCCCGACGCGGCCCGGCGCATCGCCGGGCACCTGTACCAGTCGATCCGCGCCGAACACGACTGGGGACGCCGTTTCGACGCCGATCCGCCCGACGATGTGCTGGACCAACTGGCCGCCCTGGCACCGCGCGAAATGCGCCGAGCCCTGGTCACCGCCTTCGGCAACGCCCGGTTGGACAACCGGTTCAACGTGGAGCCCGGCGACCTGCCCCGTGCGGGCACCGGCAAGGCCCGGATCGGCTTCGTGCAGTGAGACTGCGGCCGGGCGCGACCGCCTTCAGGTGTCGCCGTGCACCCAATGGCGGGCCGCCGCGTACACCGCGTTCGGGTAAGCGGCCTTGCCCCGGCTGCCGTTGTAGCGCCCCAGCGCCATGAACGTGTCGCCGCGCTCGCGCTCCAGGTAGTGGCGCAGGATCACGCAGCCGAAACGGATGTTGGTCTGCATGTGGAACAGCTTGCCGGCGTCACCATCGCCGATCAGGCGCGCCCAGAACGGCATGATCTGCATGTAGCCGCGCGCGCCCACACTCGAGATCGCAAACTTGCGGAAAGCGCTTTCGACCTGGATCAGGCCCAGCACCAGGGTGGTGTCCAGCCCCGCCCGCTTCGACTCGTACCAGACCGTCTGCAGAAAATCGATCCGCGTCTGGAAATCGGGCTTGCGCCGCTGCAACCGGTCGCCCATGGCCCCCAGCCAGCGCAGGTAGGACAGGCGCCGTTCAATGTCCGTGAATTCGGGCACCGGTGGCGCCGTGTTGGCGATGGCCGCACTCAGTGCAGAACGCACCGAATCGGCCAGTGGTTCCTCAACCTGCCCACCCGCCCGGGAAGCCCCGGGATAAGCAGCCAACGCGACACCCCCCAGCCACCCGACGCTGCCGAGCAGACAGTCCCGGCGACGCCAGCCCGGCGAGCAACGCGAATCCGGCTCCATGCGTGCGACCCTTCGAACGCTCAGACGCCCAGGCGCTCCCGCACGAAGGCCAGGGCGTCCCCAACAGGCACCTTGGACGCTGCCGCATCGCGGCGGTGCTGGTACTCCAGCACGCCTTCCTTGAGACCGCGGTCACCGATGGTCACGCGGTGCGGCACACCGATCAGTTCCCAGTCGGCGAACATCGCACCCGGGCGCTCGCCCCGGTCATCCAGGATCACGTCCACCCCCAGGGCCAGCAGGCCCTGGTACAGATCGTCGGCCGCGGCCTTCACCGCTTCGCTGCGGTCCGCCCCCACCGGGCAGACCACCACGGTGAACGGCGCGATCGCATCGGGCCAGATGATGCCGCGCTCGTCGTGGTTCTGTTCCACGGCCGCAGCCGGCAAGCGGGTGACACCAATGCCGTAGCAGCCCATCTCGAAATGCTTGGGCTTGCCGTCTTCGGCCAGAAAGGTGGCGTTCATGGCCAGGCTGTATTTGGTGCCCAGGTAGAACACGTGGCCCACCTCGATGCCGCGCTCGATGGACAGCGGGCCCTGGCCGTCGGGCGACGGATCGCCCTCGACCACGTTACGGATGTCGGCCACGAGTGCCGGTTCGGGCAGATCACGCCCCCAGTTCACACCCGTGTGGTGGAAGTCGACCTCGTTGGCACCGCAGATCCAGTCGGCCATCACCGCCACTTCGCGGTCGGCAACGATCGTCAAAGGCTGCTTCAGGCCGATCGGACCCAGATAGCCCGGCTTGCAGCCGAAGTGCGCCTCGATTTCGGGCACGGTGGCGAAGCGGAAGCCTTTGTCCAGGCCCGGCACCTTGCCCACCTTCACTTCGTTCATGTCGTGATCGCCACGCAGCAGCAGCAGCCAGACCTGGCTGCCCGTCACCTCGCCGGCCTCGTTGAGTTCGTCGGTGGCGAGCACCAGCGATTTGACCGTGGTGGCGAGTGGCACACCCAGCAGTTCGGCCACGTCGGCACAGGTGCTCTTGCCCGGCGTGGGCGTCTTGGTCATCGCATTGGCCGCCGCCGGGCGCGGGCCGGCCGGCGCCAGCGCCTCGGCCTTTTCCATATTGGCTGCGTAGTCGCTGTTCGGGCAATAGACGATGGCGTCCTCTCCCGTGGCCGCGATCACCTGGAATTCTTCCGACAGGTCGCCCCCGATGGCACCGCTGTCGGCCGCCACCGCGCGGTAACGCAGCCCGAAGCGGTCAAAGATGCGACGGTAGGCGGCAGCCATCACCTGGTAGCTGGCCTTGGCCCCGGCTTCGTCGCGGTCGAAGGAATACGCGTCCTTCATGATGAACTCGCGGCCCCGCATCAGGCCGAAGCGCGGGCGGCGTTCATCGCGGAACTTGGTCTGGATCTGGTAGAAATTCTTGGGCAGTTGCTTGTAGCTGCGCAATTCCTGGCGCGCGATATCGGTCACAACCTCTTCGCTGGTCGGCTGCACGACGAAATGGCGTTCGTGGCGGTCCTGGATGCGGAGCAACTCCGGTCCCATCTTGTCGAAGCGCCCCGTCTCCTGCCACAACTCAGCCGGCTGGATCACCGGCATGGTGAGCTCCACCGCCCCGGCGCGATTCATCTCCTCTCGCACGATCTTTTCCACCTTCTGGATCACGCGCAGCCCCATGGGCATGTAGCTGTAGATACCGGCACCCAGCTTCTTGATCATGCCGGCGCGCGTCATGAGCTGGTGGCTGACGACCTCGGCATCGGCGGGAGCTTCCTTGAGGGTGGAAATGAAGAACTGGGAGGCTTTCATGGACACACCGCCCCTGGGCGGCCAGATGGGAAAACGTGGGTGGTTCGGGATGGCGAAACCCTTGACATCAAGGTTTCGCAGCGGGATCGGTATTTACCCGGCATTGGCGGAGCAGGCCCCCCGCACAGGGTACGCAAGTCGTCATGCGCGATGCATAATCGTCACAGTTCAAAAATTTGGGGTCGATTATGCTTGACAGAGAAGGCTTCAGGCCCAATGTCGGCATCATTCTGCTCAACCAGCGAAATCAGGTGTTCTGGGGCAAGCGCATCCGCTCCCATTCCTGGCAATTTCCGCAAGGTGGCATCGACCGGGGCGAAAGCCCCGAGCAAGCCATGTTTCGGGAGTTGCACGAAGAAGTGGGGCTCAGGCCCGAACACGTGAACATCGTGGCCCGTACGCGGGACTGGTTGCGCTACGAAGTGCCGGACCGCTTCATTCGCCGGGAGGCGCGCGGTCACTACAAAGGGCAGAAACAGATCTGGTATCTGCTGCGGCTGGTCGCTCAGGACTGGCATCTCAACCTGCGCGCCACCAACCACCCCGAGTTCGATGCCTGGCGGTGGAACGACTACTGGGTCCCACTGGATGTGGTGGTTGAATTCAAACGGGGCGTCTACGAAATGGCGCTGACCGAACTGGCCCGCTACCTGCCGCGGCAGGACAGCCGAAACCGCTATCTGCGCGGGGGCAGCCGGCAACGCCTGTCGGTAGATCACGCTTGCGCCGAAGCGGTCTTGCCCGAACCGCTCATGCAGCCCCTGTGCATGGAGCTCCCTCCCGGCGCCTGCTTCGAGCCCGACCCTCAACGGTCGCAGCAGACCCCATCGATCACACCGATACCCGACACGCATTGATGAGACGCCTCAGGCGCCGCTCAGACACCCTGAGCGGGCACCTGAAGCGCCATCCGATTCAGGGACGCGAAAGCACCAGGTTGTCGCGGTGAATCATCTCGGGCTCGGCCGCATAACCCAGCAGCCGCTCGAACTCCGCTGACGATTTCCGGCACAGCAGCCGCGCTTCCGAACTGGCGTAGTTGGCCAGGCCGCGCGCGATTTCCACCCCGCGGGTGTCGCGCACTGCGATCACATCGCCGCGCGAAAACTCACCTTCTACGCCGGTCATGCCGATCGGCAACAGGCTCTTGCCTTCACCGACGACCTTGCTGGCCGCGCCGTCGTCAACGGTCACGGCGCCCTGCAGCTTGAGGTGATCGGCCATCCACTGTTTGCGTGCCTGCAGCTTGGCCGTCTGCGCCACCAGACAGGTGCCAATGGCTTCGCCCGCGCACAAGCGCTGCAGCACATCGGGTTCGCGCCCCCAGGCAATCACCGTGGATGCCCCCGAGCCGGCCGCGCGCTTGGCCGCCAGGATCTTGGTGATCATGCCGCCGGTGCCGATGCCCGAGCCGGCGCCACCGGCCATGACCTCGAGCTGCGGATCGCCTGCGCGCGCCACATGCACAAAGGTGGCCGCAGGATCGCGTCGCGGATCGGCGGTGTACAGGCCTTTCTGGTCCGTCAGAATGATGAGCACGTCGGCCTCGACCAGATTGGCCACCAGCGCCCCCAGGGTGTCGTTGTCGCCGAACTTGATTTCGTCGTTGACGACGGTGTCGTTCTCGTTGATGACCGGCACCACGCCCAGCTGCAACAGGGTCAGCAGCGTGGAGCGGGCGTTGAGGTAGCGCTCGCGATCAGCGAGGTCCGCATGCGTGAGCAGCACCTGGGCACTGCCGACCCCGCATTCGCGCAGCTTGGTCTCGTACATCTGCACCAGCCCCATCTGCCCCACGGCCGCGGCGGCCTGCAGTTCGTTGATTTCCTTCGGCCGGGTGCGCCAGCCCAGGCGCTTCATGCCTTCGGCCACCGCGCCGCTGCTGACCATGATGAGCTCGCGCCCCTGCCCCACCAGCGCTGCGAGCTGACGGCTCCAATGGCCGATGGCCTCTTCGTCCAGTCCACGCCCTTCGTTGGTCACCAGGCTGGAGCCCACCTTGACCACGATGCGCTGCGCGGTCTTGACCACTGACGGCACGGCCGCCACGTCGTTCGCGATAGTTGCCTGATCGGCCATGTCGGATGAACCTTGTCGCTGTCGGGTCTCAGGGGTTGCCCGCAAAACGCGGATCGACCTCCACGTGCGGTTGCGCGGCTTCGTGCACCTTCGCGATGTGCTCGTAAATCTTCTGCACCAGGAACTCACACCCCTCACGGGTCAGCGCCGAAATCTCGAACACGGGCCCTTTGTAGCGCAGGCGTTTGACGATGTCCTTGACGCGCGCCGCGCGCTCGTCAGCCGGCACCATGTCGAGCTTGTTCAACACCAGCCAGCGCGGCTTGGCATACAGCTCGGCGTCGTATTTTTTGAGCTCGCCCATGATCGCCTTGGCCTGTTGCACCGGATCAACCGCGTCGTCGAAAGGAGCCACATCGACCAAATGCAGCAGCAACCGTGTGCGCTGCAGATGGCGCAGGAACTGATGGCCCAACCCGGCCCCCTCCGAGGCGCCCTCGATCAGGCCAGGCACGTCGGCCACCACAAAACTCTTTTCCGGCCCGACCCGCACCACGCCCAGGTTCGGGTAGAGCGTCGTGAACGGGTAATCGGCGATCTTGGGCCGCGCATTGGACACGGCCGCGATCAGTGTCGACTTGCCGGCATTGGGCATGCCCAGCAGGCCCACATCGGCCAGCACCTTGAGTTCGAGCTTGAGCGCGCGCCGCTCGCCGGGCCAGCCGGGTGTTTTCTGGCGCGGCGCCCGGTTGGTCGAACTCTTGTAATGCATGTTGCCGAAGCCCCCATCGCCACCTTTGGCAATGGTGATCAGCTCCCCGGGCTGCAACAGCTCGTGCAGCACTTCGCCCGTTTCGGCGTCGCTGATGATGGTGCCTACCGGCATCTTGAGCACAATGTCGTCGCCCTTGGTGCCGAACATGTCGGAGCCCTTACCGTGCTCGCCGCGCTGCGCCTCGAAGCGGCGCGTGTAGCGGAAATCGACCAACGTGTTCAGGTTCGAATCGGCCAGCGCCAACACGTGACCACCCCGGCCACCGTCACCGCCGTCGGGGCCGCCGAACTCTTTGTACTTCTCATGGCGGAACGACGCGCAGCCGTTGCCGCCGTCACCAGCCGCGACGTCAATGGTGGCTTCGTCCACAAATTTCATGATGGAATCCCGGAAGAACAGAACGCAAAAGGCCCGCAAGCAGCGGGCCTTTCCACAGGGCTGATGCCCACCTGTCGTCGGCCCGTCCGGCGGATTTCACCGCCTTCCGGAACCAGCACATCACACCGCAGGCGTGATGCTGACGACGTGGCGGTTCAGGGCGCCCTTGACGGCGAAGGTCACGTGACCGTCCACCGTCGCAAACAGGGTGTGGTCTTTGCCCACGCCGACATTGGTGCCGGGGTGGAACTTGGTGCCGCGCTGACGCACGATGATGGAACCGGCACTCACCAGTTCGCCACCGAAAGCCTTCACGCCGAGCATCTTGGGCTTGGAATCGCGCCCATTTCGCGTAGAGCCGCCGCCTTTTTTCTGTGCCATTTCAAATTACTCCTCAGGCAGCGATCGAAGCGATCTGCAGCTCGGTGAAATTCTGACGGTGACCTTGGCGCTTCTGGTAATGCTTGCGACGGCGCATCTTGAAGATGCGAATCTTGTCACCACGACCGTGCGCCACCACCGTGGCTTTGACCGTTGCGCCGGAGACCAGGGGCGTGCCCACCTTCAGTTCAGCGCCGTTTCCGACGGCCAGAACCTGGTCGATCACGATTTCCTGGCCCACTTCCGCAGCAATCTGTTCTACTTTAATTTTTTCGCCGGCAGCGACGCGATATTGCTTGCCACCGGTTTTTATGACCGCGTACATAGGAACCTCTTGGAATGAATCCGAGCGTCTGCCCCGGACCTTGGTCAGAAAACCTTGGTCGGCGATGCACCCGAATGTCCTCAAAAACCCGGCAGACGAACTTCCACCGAGCCCATGATTTTATACCGGAATCGCTGAAAAATCAAGCAACCCAGCCCGGACAGCGCCTCACCGCACGCCGACCCCCACCCCTGCGCCCACTTTGTGCCGCGCATCGGGCGCGTTCCTATAATTTCCGGTTGACCCTTCCCTCGCCACCGCCACAGGCTCCATCTTGACCGCTGCCAGTCCCTCCACCGTTTCGCCCCTCGAACTCATCCGGCCAGACATGCAACGGGTGGACCAGGTGATCAACGAACGGCTCACGTCCGATGTGCCGCTGGTCAAGGAAGTGGCCCAATACATCATTTCAGCTGGCGGCAAACGCCTGCGCCCAGCCCTCCTGCTGCTGGTCGGTGGTGCCCTGGCAGTCGACCATCCGCACCGGCACGCCCTGGCCGCCGTGGTCGAGTTCATTCACACCGCCACCCTGTTGCACGACGACGTGGTGGACGAGTCCACCCTGCGCCGGGGGCGCGAGACGGCCAACGAACGTTTTGGCAACGCAGCCAGTGTGCTGGTGGGCGACTTTCTCTACTCGCGCGCCTTCCAGATGATGGTGGATGTGAACAACATGCGCGTGATGCAGGTGCTGGCCGAAGCCACCAATGTGATCGCCGAAGGCGAAGTGCTGCAGCTGATGAACATGCACGACTCCTCGCTCGATGAGGCCGCGTATCTGCGCGTGATCCGCTCGAAGACGGCCAAGCTGTTCGAGGCCAGCGCCCGGCTCGCACCCATCCTCGTCGGCGCCGACGCGGCCACCGAGGCGCATTGCGCCACCTATGGCCAGGCGCTGGGCACCGCGTTTCAGGTGATCGACGACGTACTCGACTACGAAGGCGATCCCGCCGAACTGGGCAAAAACCTGGGCGACGATCTGCGCGAAGGCAAGGTCACGCTGCCCATCATCTGCGCCCTGCGCCGCTGCACCGACGCCCAGCGCCAGATGATCCATGCGGCCATCGAACAAGGCGACACCGAACACCTCGACACCATCGTGGCCATCGTGCGGGAAACCGGGGCACTCGATGCCGCCCGCAGCAGCGCCGAGGCCGAAGCCCAACGGGCCATTGATGCGGCCCAACAACTTCCCGCCAACGAGTACCGCGAAGCTTTGCTACAATTAGCGGCTGGACTTTTGGAGCGGCGCTCCTGACCGGTCAAACGGAAAGAGTTCAAGGCAACTGCAACGGTTGCCGACGATTGGTCAACAGACCCATCGGGGTGTAGCTTAGCCTGGTAGAGCGCTACGTTCGGGACGTAGAGGCCGGAGGTTCGAATCCTCTCACCCCGACCAGATTCTTTATTCTTCCCCTTGCACAACGCGCCCGCCAGCAGCGGGCTGGCCCTCAGGTCTGAGGGTTCGGTGCGTCTGCGGCCGGTGCCTCGGACACTGCCGGACGGAAGAACATCGGATACACCTTCTCCACCACAGGCCCCGCAAAATCCCAGGCCTTGCATTGGCCCAGATGCATGGGTGGGCGGCCGTCCGCTGGTGGTGCAAACGAGGCCGAGCGGGTCTGGAAAGCGGCGGTCGCCAGGTTGAACAGCAACTCCCGCAAATGCGTGCAACCCTCGATCCCGCCCAGGTGGCGCTCGATGGTCTTGCGCCAGCCCTTGCCCAGCGTTTCGCCCACCAGACGCTGCATCGGAGGCATGGCCTGTGGACAGGGATCGTGCGGGTGTGCATCCATGCTGACGGCCACATCACGGATCACCATGGCGTCGTCCACCGTCAGCCGGATGCGCATGTGGTGAATCGCCTCGCCGGGCGCCCACTGACCCTCGCCTTCGATCTCGAAGGCATGCGGTTTGGAATCGTGCAACTCCCCCTCGATGTCCCACCACCCGTCGTCACGCAAAAAGCCGCGGTATTCGACGCGGCGGGTGTGCATGGGGCGGCGGGGTTGGGGATCGGGCAAGGGCAAGGCAGGACTCCAGACAAAAGAAGGGGCTGGCCGCCCCTGCCCGATTGTCATCGACCCGCCGGGGAACGGCTGCAGCACAAGCGACGCGCGCTCACGCGAGACATCCCGGGAACGCTGCGTGCCGGACCCGGGCCCTACCGCGCAGAAGCGCGCGCGATCAGACCGCGCGTCGCCGGTGCAACCGCCATTGCGCCGTTGCGCCGGTCAGCGCCAGGACCAGCATCAGCCAGCCCAGATTGCTGGCACCGTGGTGCGGGACCAGCCCCACCACAAAGCCCCCGAGGGCGCCGGTCAGTTGCTGCGACAAGCCCGCCACGGCTGCCGCTGCGCCCGCCAGGGCAGGCACCAAACCGACCGTGCCCGCCAGTGCCGGCGGCACCACCAGGCCATGCCCCACACCCAGCAGCAGCAGCGGCAGCGCAAAGGCCAGGGCGGTGTTCCAGCCGGCCAGCGCGAGCACCAGCATGAGCCCGATGCCCCCCACGGTCAGCGCCTGGCCGGCCCGCATGAGCGGGCGGTCGCCCAGTCGCTGCACCAGCCGCGATGCCAGAAAGCTGCCCACGATGTAGGCACACGGCACGACCATGATGTAGTAGCCGATGCCATCGGGGCCAACCCCGTAAGCGCCCAGCACGATCGGCGCCGCACCGAGAAAGGCGTAGAAAGTGGCGGTGGTCATGGCCAGAATGGACACCGACAGCACAAACCCCGGTTCGGCCAGCAAGCGGGCGTACGCGCGGCCCATGGCGCGCAGCCAGTGGGTTTCCGTGTCTTGCGCCGGGCGCCGGTCGGGCAGACCGCGCCAGATCGCCACGAACAGCACGGCGGCCAGCACCGCCATGACCCAGAAGTTGGCCTGCCAGCCCAGCCGCACGTGCAGTTGTCCTCCCACGATCGTGGCCAGCGGCGGGCACACCCCCAGCGCCATGCCCACAAACGCCATCACCTTGATGCGCTGCGGGCCTGCAAAAAGATCCTGCACCAGCGCCCGCCCCACCACCATGCCGGCGGCACAACCAGCCCCTTGCAGCACGCGGGCCACGATGAGGCCGGTCAGGCTGTCCATCAGCGCAGCCATCACCGAGGCGCCACCCGCCAGGGCAACACCGAACATCAATACCCGCTTGCGCCCGATGCGGTCGGACAGCGGCCCATAAAGCAGCTGCATCGAGCCGTAGGTGACCACATACCCACTGAAGGTCAGCTGCACCGCGGCCTGGCTGGCTCCGAACAGCGCCCCCCATTCCTGCATCGAGGGCAGGCAGATGGTCATGGCCAGCAGGCCGAACGCCAGTTGCGCGAGCAAATTGACGATCAGCCAGCCGCCGGCGGGCGGATGAGCAGCAGCATTCATGGGCACAGGGAACAGTCGGAAACCCTATAGGCTAACCGCCCGGCCTGCGGCCGCGTGTCGCTCCCGGCCAAGCCCCCGATAAGATGAGGACATGAACGAACCCCGGTACTGGCTGATGAAGTCCGAGCCCGACGAGTGCTCGATCGACGACGCGCTGGCCGCCCCCGGCGCCACCGTGCCCTGGACGGGTGTGCGCAACTACCAGGCGCGCAACTTCATGCGCGATGCGATGAAGGTTGGCGACGGCGTGCTGTTCTACCACTCCAGTTGTCCGGAGCCAGGCATCGCCGGCCTGGCGCGCGTGGCTTCCGGCACCCGGCCGGACCCGACCCAGTTCGACCCGGCATCGCCCTACTTCGATGAGAAATCCAAGCCCGAAGCCCCGCGCTGGCTGCTGCTGGATGTGCAGGCGCTGCAGAAGACCCGCCTGATCGGCCTGCCCGAGTTGCGCACCACGCCCGAACTGGCCGACCTGACCATCCTGCAACGCGGCAACCGGCTGTCGATCACCCCGGTCAGCGCGGCGCATTGGCGCTTCATCACCGAGCGCCTGCTGGGCGCCTGAGCCGCCACGCCCAGGCCACCAGGCCCAGCACGACCACGGCGGTGAAGCCCCAGCCCAGGGCGCGCGACACCGGCAGTTCCCCTTCGCGTGCGGCTTCCATGAAAAACAGCACGAAGGCCAGCAGGTGCACGCCAGCGCGCTGCACGCGCACCCACAGCGCCCCCGGCCGCACCGTCCAGGCCAGCAGCACGTCGACGCACCACCACAGCGCGAACACCGTGTCCAGTCGCGGTGCGCTCACGCGCGGGGTGTTCAGCACCCGCTGCCAGTCGTTGCCGAAAATCACCACCACCGCCCAGTAGAAGTGCACCGCAAAGACCAGCAGCGACGCGGTCCAGCAGATGCGCCAGACCCGCGCCGCCACGGCCGACCGCGACGCCAGCGGCAGCAGCGCCAGGGCGGGCGCCGCCAGCAGCAGCGACGCCCAGATGGTGAAGAACGTGCGGTGCAGGTCTTCCCGCTGCGTGGGCAGCACATCGGCCACCCCGCCGCCTGGGGGCAGCAGAGAAAACAGCGCCCAGCCGCGCGTCCAGGCCGCAGCCGCAAAGACCGCCAGCAAACTGGCACCCCCGAGCGCCAGCACCCATGCGCCATCGCGCCCGCGCTGCGTGTCCTGTGTCGTCCAGGTTGTCATGCCTGCCCCTTGAGCTGTTCGCGCAGGCCCGGCTGAAGCCCCAGCGCCACCGCGATCTCACCCACCAGGAACAGCGGCCCCACCAGCAAGCCACGCACGTCGTCGAAGAATGCCGGCTTGCGCCCTTCCCAGACGTGCCCCACGGCCTGGAACACCCAGCCCACAACGAAGCTGCCCAACGCCCAGGCCAGCCACAGCGGGGTGGCCACGTCCCCCAGGGGTTGCACCAGCAGCACCAGGCCACCCAAAGCTACGATGGTCGGCGCCGTCAGGGACCAGCGGCCTTGCCGCAGGTACCACAGCGCCGTCAACGCCCAGACGGCGGTATCGGCCCCCAGGCGCCAGCCCCCGACGTCCACCTGCCAGCGGGTCAGCAGCGCGGCGATGCCGAACGCGATGAGGGGAATGCCGATGAAATGGGTGGCCACGTTGCGTGGGTCGCGGTGGTAGCGCGCGTATTCCATCAGATGGCGGGTGGCTCGGTCCATGGTCGTCTCCTGGTTGTGGTGGGTGGCAAGGGGCGCGAGCATGCGCGAAACGCCCAGGATGCGTCTGTCAAAATTTCGACAAAGCCTGCGTCCTTCCCCCGCTTCTGCGGGAAATCCCCGACCCGCCATGCCGCCCCCAACCCCAGCGCCACCCGGTCTGCACACCGCCCTGTCCAGCGACGAATGGTTCAGCGCTTGCGACCCGGCGCTGCAGAGCGAGTTGCTGCGGCTGGCCCGCATCCGGCACCTGGCCGCTGGCGAATCGTTGTTCGCGCGCGGCGGCGAGGCCGACGGCCTGTGCTGCGTGGTCGCTGGCGCGCTGCGCATCGGTGCCCTCAACGCCGAAGGCCACAGCAGCTTGCTCGCCTGGCTGGAGCCCTACCAGTGGTTCGGTGAAATCTCGCTCATCGACGAACAGCCCCGCACACACGATGCCGTCGCCGACGGGCCGTCGCAGGTGCTGCTCGTGCCGCGCGGGCCGCTGCTGGCTTGGCTGGAAGGACACCCGGCGGTGTGGCGCGACATGGCACGCCTGGCCTGCCGCAAGCTGCGCGTGCTCTTCGTCGCACTGGAGGAACTGGCCCAGTTGCCGCTGGAAGAGCGCGTCTGGCGGCGCCTGCAACTGGTGGCCCGGGGCTACGACAGCCGCGACACGCCACGCCGGCACATCCGCCTGTCGCAAGAGGCGCTGGCCCAGATGCTGGGCGTGAGCCGCCAGAGCATCAACAAGGCCCTCAAAACCCTGGAGGCCGGCGGCCGGCTGTGCCTGCACTATGGCGAGATCGAGCTGCTCGGCGCTAATGGAAATCCCGGCTCTGCGGCGCCAGCCGGCCCAGCCATGGGGTGAGGTCTTCCAGCCGGCCGGCGATGAGGTTGCAGACCTCGCCTTCGCGCTGCCAGACACCGTACACCGCCAGCAGGCGGGAGCGGGTCAGTTCGTGGCGCTGGCGTTCGCGCAGCGCGCGCCAGACGATCACCTGCACCACGCCGGTTTCGTCTTCCAGCGTCACGAAGACCACGCCCTTGGAGGTTTCGGGCTGCTGCCGGCCGGTGACGATGCCACAGGCGCGCACCAGGCGGCCGTCGGGTGCGGCGCGCAGGTCGGCCGCGGTCATGAAGCGGCGCGCCTGCAGGCGCTCGCGCAACAGCGCCAGCGGATGACGGCGCAGCGTGAGGCCCAGGCTGGCGTAGTCCCAGACGATGGCTTCGCCTTCGGGCGCTTCGGGCAGGGCCAGCGCCACCTCGTTCACCGGGCTGCCGCGCAGCAGCGCAGGCGCAGCGCGCAGGCCGGCGGCGTCCCACATCTGCTGGCGGCGGTGGCCGCTGAGCGAACGCAGCGCGTCGGCAGCGGCCAGGTGCTGCAGATCGGCCTGGTCGAGGCCGGCGCGCAGGGCCAGGTCTTCGGTGCTGGTGAAACCACGCTGTGTGCCGCTGCTGCGGCCTGGTGATGCCGATTCTGTGCCGCGCGAGGAAGCGCCCGGATGTCGCGCCGCCAAGAGCCGAGAAGCAGCGGCCTGGGACAGCCCCTCGACCAGCCGCAAGCCCAGGCGCACGGCGGGTTTGGGGCTGTCTGCGCGCGGCTCCAGCGTGCAGTCCCAGTCGCTGTGGCACACGTCCACCGGCCGCACCTCGACACCGTGGCGCCGCGCGTCCTGCACCAGTTGGCTGGGCGTGTAGAAACCCAGCGGCTGGCTGTTGAGCAGCGCGGCCAGGAATTCGGCCGGGTGGTGGCGCTTGACCCAGGCGCTGTCGTACACCAGCAGCGCGAAGCTGACGGCGTGGCTTTCGGGGAAGCCGTAGCTCGAAAACCCCTTCACCTGCTCGACCACGCGCTGCGCGAAGTCCAGCGGGTAGCCGTTGCGCGTCATCCCATCGATCAGGCGGTGTTCGTAAGCGCCCAGGCCCCCGGTGCGCCGCCACGCGCCCATGGCACGGCGCAGCGCGTCGGCTTCGCCCGGCGTGAAATCGGCCGCGATCATGGCGATCTGCATGCACTGCTCCTGAAACACCGGCACGCCCAGCGTGCGGTGCAGCGCCGCTTCCAGCCCCTTGGGATAGTCGATGGCTTCCTTGCCCTGGCGCCGGTTCAGGTAGGGATGCACCGCACCTCCCTGGATGGGGCCGGGCCGCACCAGCGCCACCTCGATCACCAGGTCGTAGAACACACGCGGCCGCAGGCGCGGCAGCATGCTCATCTGCGCGCGGCTTTCGATCTGGAACACCCCCATGGTGTCGGCGGCGCAGATCATGTCGTACGTGGCCGCGTCGCGGTCGGGGATGTCCTCCAGCCGCAGGGGGGCGCCGCGCCACTGGCCGATGAAATCGAGCGAACGGCGCAGCGCCGTCAGCATGCCCAGGGCCAGCACGTCGACCTTGAGCAGGCCCATGGCATCAAGGTCGTCCTTGTCCCACTGGATCACGGTGCGCTCGGGCATGGACGCGTTCTCGATCGGCACCAGCCGCGCCAGCGGCCCGCGCGTGAGCACGAAACCCCCGGTGTGCTGCGAGAGGTGGCGCGGGAAACCCAGCAACTGCTTCACCAGCGTGGCCAGTTGCCGCACGGCCAGGCTGTCCGGGTCCAGCCCGGCTTCGCGCAAGCGGGTGTCGGCCAGACCGTCCTCGTCCCACCAGCGGTAGCCGCTGGACAGGGCGGCGAGCGCGGTGTCATCAAAACCCAGCGCCTTGCCCACGTCGCGCACCGTGCTGCGCGGGCGGTAGCTGATGACGGTGGCGGTGAGCGCGGCGCGCTCGCGACCGTACTGGCGGTAAAGGTACTGGATGACCTCCTCGCGCCGCTCGTGTTCGAAGTCGACGTCGATGTCGGGCGGTTCGTTGCGTTCGCGGGAGATGAAGCGCTCGAACAGCACCGAAGCCCGTCCAGGATCTACCTCGGTGATGCGCAGGCAGTAGCAGACCACGCTGTTGGCGGCCGAGCCGCGCCCCTGGCACAGGATGCCCTGCGAACGCGCAAAGGCCACGATGTCGTGCACGGTCAGAAAGTAGTGCTCGTAGCCCAGTTCGATGATGAGCGCGAGTTCGTGTTCGATCTGCGCGCGCAGCCCGGGTGCGACCCCGCCCGGCCAGCGCTCGGCAGCCCCGGCCAGCGCCAGGGCGCGCAAATGGCTGGCAGGGGTTTGACCGGGCGGTACCCCCTCGTCGGGGTACTGGTAGCGCAGCTCGTCCAGCGACCAGCCGGCGCAGCGCTCGGCCACGCGCAGGGTTTCGGCCAGCAGCTCGGGCGGGAAGCACTGCGCCAGCCGCACGCGGGTACGCAGGTGCTGCTCGGCATTGGGCGCGAGCGCGTAGCCACATTCGGTCAGCGGCCGGCCGACGCGGATGGCGGTCAGCACGTCCTGCAGCGGCTTGCGCGAGCGCACATGCATGAGCACGTCGCCCACCGCCACCAGCGGCACGGCGGTGAGCGCGCTGGCGACACGCAGGTGCTGCAGATGCAGCTCGTCGTCCAGCCGCCCCAACTGCGTCACGCCCAGCCAGCAACGCCCCGTGAAGGCACCGAGCAGCCAGCGGGCGATGGCGTCCGTGTGGGCCTGTGGGGCGCCCCTGGGCGGCACCGCCAGCGCCAGGCAGTCGGCCAGCGCCTTCGGATCGATGTCGCGGCGGCGCAGCCGGTAATGGCCTTTGGCCGCCGCCCGCCGCAGGCGGGTGATGAATTCGCACAGGTTGCCATAGCCCTCCAGGCTCGTGGCCAGCAGCACGAACGTGAACGCCTCACCCTCCCCGCGGTCCGCCTCCACCCGGAACTGGCTGCCCACGATGAGCGGCAACCGGTGTTTGCGGGCCGCCACGTGCGCCCGCGCGATGCCGGCCATGGAGCATTCGTCGGTGATGGCCAGGGCCCGGTAGCCCAGCGCCTTCGCGCGCGCCACCAGTTCCTCGGCATGGCTGGCACCACGCAGGAAGCTGAAGTTGGAGCTGCACAGCAGCTCGGCACAGTCGGGCAACGCCGGCGGCGCCGGGTCGTGAACGTCAGGCGAAGAAGCCATGGAGGTACCACGCGGGTTCGGCATCGCGGGTCTGGAACACCCAGAGCACGCCGGCCTGGGGCGAGCGTGCGACCCAGTAGTCGCGCGCCGTGTGGCCGTGTTCGCCGCGGGCTTCGTCGCGGTCCCACCAACCGGCCTCGACGCGCTGCGGCCCCAGCAACAGCTGCAGTTCGCCCCCGTAGTGCGGCCGGTGGTTGAGCACCAGCAGGCGCAAGGGCTCGGGCCGCAGAAAACCCGGCTGCGGCCCGGAGGGTGCGTCCCCCCGGGGTGCCGCGCCCAGGGGCCGGTTCGCGGGCACCCAATCGGTCATGCGTTCGGGCCGATGGTCTTCGCGCAACACGGGGCGCACCACGCGCCCGGCCCCCAACCGGATGGCCAAGCGCTCCAGGGTGCGCGGCAGGGGTTCGCCATCGGTGGCGTCTTCGGGCAGCCACGACGCGCTGGCGCCCGGCAGCGGCTGGCATTCGTGGGCCACCAGCCGCAAATCGCCGACCGGCGCTGCCAAGGTCGTCTGCCCCAGGTGTTCGGCCAGCAGGCGACCCAGGTGCACCGGGTCGCGCGTGATTTCGGCCGTGCGCACGGTCACGCTGTCGCCTTCGCCCGCCGCCCGCGAGCGCAGGGCGTCGTGGGCCCAGTGCAGGGTGAACGCGGTGATGCCGACCTGGCGCGCGCTCAGCCAGCCCGCCAGGGCCTGCAGCAGGTGCTGGGCACCCGCCAGCAAGGCGGGCGCGGTGTCGACACGGTAGGCCAGTTCCAGCCGCGCATCGAAGTGTTCGGGCACCCGCAGCCACTCGTGTGCCTCGGCCTGCTGCCCGTAGAGCCGGTCCAGCGCCTCAAGCAGTCCGGCGTCGAACCGCCGGGCCACGCCCGCACGCGGCAAGCGGCGCAAAGCGCCCAGCGAGGTACAGCCCATGCGCCCGAGCGCCGCTCGGTGAGGGGCCGCAGCCGCGAGTGCCTGCAGGGGCAGACCGTCCAGTTGATCGGCCAGCGTCCGGCCATCGACCCATGCCTGCCCGGTGCGTGCCAGCGCCAGGGCCGCCAGGCTGTTGGGACCCCAGGCCAGGCGCACGGCCCCGAAAACCGCCGCCCCTTCGCGCACGCGCCCGGCCAGCGCTGCGGCCCCGCCGAACAGGCGCAGCGAGGCCGACACCTCCATCACCACGGCCGCCTCCACCTGCGCAACGCGCGGCGTGAACTGCAGCGCCCACAGGGCCAGCCCGGCGGCGTCAATGGGGCAGGGGCCGCAGGTCTCGGGCAACAGGGCGCACCACCACATGGGGCCACTCCGGCACAGGCAAGGTTCGGGGCACCGGCGCGGCCGGCGTTTCGGCGGGCGATCGCAAGCGGGCGGGCAGCACCCCGTCCAGCCCGCCCGGCACCGCCTCCAGCACCAGGGCACGCGCCAGCGGCGGCCCGGTGCGCTTGATCAGATCCACCTGCAGTGTCCAACCCGCTCCGGGCTGCAGCGCCAGCCGCA
>NZ_BSPB01000036.1:0-36503 GCF_030160815.1 Hydrogenophaga electricum
CGTGCTGCCCCCGGTGCTGGACACCCTGACCGAGGCCGTGCGCCCGCTGTGCGCTGCGGGCGCCCACAGCGTGGTGCTGGCCGGGGCCGTGCTGTGCGGCTACGCCCCGGCGCTGAGCGAACGCCTGGGCCTGCCGGTGTTCGATGGCGTGGCTTGCGCCACCCGGCTGGTGCACGCCCACTGGGCACTGACCGCCGGTCAGCCCGCCAGCAGCCCGGCCTGCGCCTGAGCCCCCGGCGCGCGCCTCACCAGCCGAGGCCGATGTGCAGCGGCAGGTAAACCGTCATGCCGGCGACGATGGTGCCCAGCACGCTGCGCCGCCACCAGAACCAGGCCACCCCGGCGGCGGTGGCGAACAGCCGCGCGTCCTGCCAAGTCCGCAAAAGTTCACCGTGCGTGGTCAGCACCTCAGGACCGATCACTGCGGCCAGCGCCGCGATCGGGGCGTATTGGAGGCCGCGCTGGGCCCAGTGCGGCAGCGTCCAGGGTTTGTTCGACAGGAAGAAGAAACCCCGCGTGATCACGGTCACGCCGCCCAACAGCACGAAGGTCAGCAGGTTCCACGGATCGACATCAAGCATGCTGGTCTCCCGCGCCGCGCAGCGGCGTTTTCTCCAGCACCAGGCAGATCGCCACCGCTGCGGCGATCGCCACCAGGATATTGAGCTTGAGCGGCAGGGCCCAGGCCGCGACGGCGGCCGCGGCGGCGATGCCCGCCGACACGATGCGCAGCCGCGAACTGGCCAACGAACACAGCACCCCCAGCAACGCCAGGATGCCGGCGAACCCCAGACCCCAGGCCGGCGGAATGGCGTGCGCCAGGAAGATGCCGATCACGCTGGCCAGCATCCAGCACAGGTAATTGATCGCGCAGTTGCCCATCAGGTAGGCCTGCTGGCGCGCCACCTCCAGCGGCGTCTGGCCGGGCTTGGGATAGCGGCGGGCGAAGAACACATAGCTCAGGTCGCCCGTCACGTAGCCCGAAACCAGGCGCCGCCAGCGCGGCAGGTGCATCAGGTAGGGCCGCAGGTGGGCGGAAAACACCACGAAGCGCAGGTTGACGCAGAAGGCCGCGGCCAGAATCACCCACAGCGGCGCGCCGGCCGCGATCATGGGCACCGAAGCGAGCTGCGCGCTGCCGGCGTAGACGATGAAGGTCATCAGCAGCGCCTCGGCCACCGACAGCCCCGACTGCACCATGGCCACGCCCGTCATCAGCCCCCAGGCCGAGATGCCCACGGCCACCGAGGCCTGGTCACGCACCCCTTCCCAGAACTCGGGGTGCTTGCGGTGTTCGGGCAGATAGAACATCAGGCCGCTCCTGCCGGCGCCGCGTCGAGCACCTGACCCGGTGCCAGCGCAAAACCGCGCAGGAAATCGGCCGCACCCAGGCGCTTGCCGCCAGCGCGCTGCAACGCGGTCAGCACCAGCACCCCGTCACCGGTCTGCACCCGCACCCCTTGGGCGTCGGCGGCCAGCACCTGGCCAAGTTGGCCCGCGCCCGTGCCCGCGCTTTCGGCGTGCGCCGCCCAGACCTTGACAGGTTCACCCGCGAGCGCCGTGGCCCCGCCCGGAAACGGGTCGAAGGCGCGCACCCGCCGCGCCAGCACGGCCGCCGGCAAAGCCCAGTCCAGCGCCGCCTCGGCCTTTTCGATCTTGTGCGCATAGGTCACGCCTTCGGCGGGTTGCGGCACCGCGCGCAAGCCACCGCAGGCCGCCAGTTCCAGCGCTTCGACGATCAGCCGTCCGCCCAGGTCGGCCAACCGGTCGTGCAGGCGCGCGGTGGTGTCGGTGGCGGCGATGGGCAGGCGCTCCATGAGCAGCATGTCGCCCGTGTCCAGCCCGGCGTCCATCTGCATGATGGTCACACCGGTTTCGGCGTCGCCGGCCTCGATGGCCCGGTGAATAGGCGCCGCACCGCGCCAGCGCGGCAGCAGCGAGGCGTGGATGTTCAGGCAGCCGCGTGGCGGCGCGTCGAGCGCCCATTGCGGCAGGATCAGGCCGTAGGCGGCGACGACCATGGCCTCGGCACCGGCCGCGTCGATCGCCGCGCGCGCGGCGGCCGCGTCTTCGGGGTACTTGCCATCCAGCCGCAGGCTGCGCGGCTGCGCCACCGCCATGCCCTGTTCGAGCGCGAACTGCTTGACCGGCGAAGCCTGCAGCTTCATGCCCCGGCCGGCGGGCCGGTCCGGCTGGGTCAGCACCAGGGGAACCTCGAAGCCCGCCGCCACCAGGCGCTCCAGCGCCACGCGGGCGAAAGCGGGCGTGCCCGCAAAAACCAGTTTCATGAGGAGAAGGTCCGGAAGAGAGCCACCCGCGCTCAGGAGCGGCCGGGGGCGTCAGGGGGTGCGTCGGGCATGGGTTCGTCGGCAAACACCACGCGCCGCACCACGCCGTCGGGATCGATGTGCACATGCACCAGGCGCGGCAGGTTCACCGCCAGGAAGCGGTAGGTCCAGACGTCGCCCTGAAAGCGCGCCACCCGCTCGACCAGCGCCGGGCGGCCCAGGTGGAACAGCACGTCCTCGCGGCGCCAGCGGTCCACCGCGATGTGCTGCTCCAGCCATTCGGGCGTCATCACCTGTTCCCACTGGCGCAGCCGGCCAGCGGCGTCCAGATCGAGGTTGTAGACCTGCTGACCACCAGGCTGACGCGAATACTGCAGGCGGCGGCCGTCGGCCAGCGGGTACTCCGTGGTCGGCCGGCCCAGGCGCTGCTCGATGTCCGCACGCGGGGTGCCTGGCGCCAGGCGCTCGGGCATGCCGGCACACCCTGCCAGTCCGAACAGGCTCAAAGCAATCAGCCCCAGCAGCCACCGCCGGATGTTCATGCGCGGGTGGCCTCCCGCTGGGCCTTGACCATCTTTGTCTTGATGCGCCCTTGCTTCAGCGGTGAGAGATATTCCACGAACACCTTGCCCATCAGGTGGTCCATCTCGTGCTGGATGCAGACCGCCAGCAGGCCCTCGGCCTCGATCACGCGGCTCTGGCCCGCGCCATCGAGCGCGCGCACCTTCACCGCGATCGAGCGCTCCACCCCGTCGTAGATGCCGGGCACCGACAGGCACCCCTCTTCGCCCTTGCGGGTTTCCGGGCTGGCCCACTCGATCACCGGGTTGATCAGCACCAGCGGCTGGTTGCGCTCTTCGCTCACGTCGATGACGACAAGCCGCTCGTGCACGTCCACCTGCGTCGCCGCCAGGCCGATGCCGTTGGCGTCGTACATGGTGGCGAGCATGCGCTCGATGAGCGCGCGGATGCGTTCGTCCACCGCCTGCACGGGCTGGGCCACGGTGTGCAGGCGCGGGTCGGGATAGCGGAGGATGGTCAGGAGCGGTGGAGCGGTCATACGGTATTCGCCCCCTTCGGCGGGGGTGTGCGGCGGCACGGCCTCGGGTGCAGAAGAGCCCGGAATGTGACGTCGGCAGGTGCTTTGTCGCTATTTTCGCCACTTTTCCCGGGGTGCGCAGCAAGGCGCCTTCTTAGACGTTGCCTAATCAAGGGCTTGGGCGCAAAATTGAAAGAGCTTTGTCAAGAAAAGTTACCAATCCGGCCTGCGCCTCCCTGCCGGGGGGCCGGGAACAAGGTAATTGCCCCAGGGGCCATCCATGCCATTGAACCAACGTCTGTCTTCCGCCCTGCAACCTCTGGCGTGCGCCGCCGCGCTGAGCCTGCTGTCCACGGGCATGGCCTGGGCGCAGAAGTACCCCATCACCCCGGCCCAGCGCGCCACCGCCAACCAGGTGGCCCAAGCCGGCGTGCCGCTGTCCGAACTGGCCCCCAATGCCCCCGACAGCTACACCATCAAGCGCGGCGACACGCTCTGGGCCATCTCCGGCGTGTTCCTCAAGAGCCCGTGGCGCTGGCCCGAACTCTGGGGCATGAACCTCGATGACATCCGCAACCCGCATCTGATCTTCCCCGGGCAAACGCTGTTCCTGATCACCGAAAACGGTCGCGCCCGGCTCAGCACGCGGCGCCCCGGTGGCGAAACCACGGTCAAGGTTTCGCCGCGCACCCGCTACGAAAGCCTGTCCGAATCGGCCATTCCGCCGATCAACCTGCAGGCGGTCGAGCCCTTCCTGACCGACCCCATCATCGTCGACGAAGCCACCTTCTCGCGCGCGCCGCGCATCGTGGCCACGCCGGAAAATCGCGTCCTGCTCAGCCTGGGCGACCGCGCCTACGCCCGCGCCCAGTATGGTGATGGCGACGACCCGAGCGCCACCGCCCTCAGCACCGCCGACGGCAAGCCGCGCCACTACCGCGTCTACCGCAACGCCACCCCGCTCAAGGACCCCGGCACCGGCGAAGTCCTCGGTTACGAGGCGCAGTACATCGGCAAGGCCTTCCTGGCGCGCTCGGAATCCCGCCAGCCCGCACCGGTCGAGCCGACCCCCGTCGTCAAACCCAAGGGCCCCGACGTCTACACCGCGTCCTACGGCGCTCAGCACAACATCGCGCGCGAACAGGTCGCCGACAAGCCGGTTGCCGCCCCCCAGCAGGCCGACGACGAGCTGGTGCCCGCCACCATCGACATCACCGCCGCCAAGGAAGAGATCCGCGTCGGCGACCGCCTGCTGCCCGAGCCGCCGCGCGAATTCCCGCACTACGTGCCGCATTCGCCCACCGTCGAACTCAAGGGCCAGATCGTCTCGGTCTATGGCAACGCGGTGCGTTTTGCCGGCCAGAACCAGATCGTCACCATCAACCGCGGCCGCCAGCATGGCGTCGAGCCCGGCACCGTGCTCGCGCTGGAGCGCGACACCAACACCTTCACCGACCGCACCGACGACAGCCGCCCGACGCTGCGCCTGCCGGGCGAGCGCAACGGCCTGATGATGGTGTTCCGCACCTTCGACCGGGTGTCCTACGCCGTCGTGCTGCAGATCGCCGACGGCGTGAAGGTGGGCGACCGCTTCACCAACCCCTGAGCATGCCCACCGGCGAGCTCGCCGCCTGGTTGCGGCTGCTGCTCACGCCCGGCGTCGGCCGCGACAGCGCCCGCAAGCTGTTGGCCGCGCTCGGGCCGCCCGAAACCATCTTTGCCCAAACCCGGCCGGTGCTGCATGCCGTGGTCGGCCCGCGCCTGGCTGAAGCCCTGCTCGTCGAGCCCGAGGGATTTGCCGATGCCCTCGCACAGCTCAAGGCCTGGCTGGACGCCGATCCCCAACGCCAACTCATCCCCCTGGGCGACCCGGCCTATCCGGCCGACCTGCTCGAAACCGCCGATCCCCCCGTGCTGCTGCATGCACTGGGCGATGCCAGCCTGATGCAGCATCCCCGGCGGCTCGCCATCGTGGGCAGCCGCAACCCCACGGCCCAGGGCGCCGACAACGCGCGCCAGTTCGCCCGTGCGCTGGGCGAGGCCGGCGTCTGTGTCGTCTCCGGGCTGGCGCTGGGTGTCGACGGTGCCGCCCACGAAGGCGCGCTCGATGCCGGTGCCCCGACCATTGCCGTGGTCGGCACCGGTCTGGACCGGGTCTACCCCAAACGCCATCTGGACCTGGCGCGCCGCATCGTCGCCCAACAGGGCCTCATCCTCAGCGAATACCCGCTGGGCACGCCGCCTCTGGCGCCCCACTTCCCCCTGCGCAACCGCCTTATCGCCGGGCTTTCGCAAGGCACGCTGGTGGTGGAAGCCGCGCTCCAGTCCGGCTCGCTCATCACCGCCCGCATGGCCGCCGAGCAGGGCCGCGAAGTTTTCGCCATTCCCGGCTCCATCCACTCGCCCCAGGCCCGGGGCTGTCACGCACTGATACGCCAAGGCGCCAAACTGGTCGAGTCCGCGCAGGACATCCTGGAAGACCTGCGCATCGCCACGCCCACAGCGCTGGCGCCAGCATCGGACGCCGACACCGCGACAGGGCCAGACGACCCGTTGCTGGCAGCACTGGGCTTCGACCCCGTGAGCCTGGATGCGCTGCAGGCACGCACCGGCCTGGACACCGCCACCCTGCAAACCCGTTTGCTGGAACTGGAACTCGACGGCTTGGTGGCCCGCCTGCCTGGCGGCCTGCTGCAACGCCTCGGCACGGCCTGACGCCGCCCTTCAGCAAGCGGATTCAGGCCAGCAAGCGCTCGGGGTTGGCGTCCAGCTTGGCCAGCGCGTCGCGCGTCGCACGCACCGTGAGCGTTTCCTCTTCGCTCGGCACCAGCAGCCCCGCCTGCAGGTAGGCGGCCACGCGGTTGACCTGGATGAGGAAGCAGCGCCCCGTGCCGGAGACGAACATGAACAACTGACCACGCTCACTGCGCCAGGCCAGTTGCACGTTGTTGAGCCGGCCGTTGTGGTCCAGCCCGAACCAGGTGCCGATCTGCAGCTCCACCGCCCAGGCGCGCATCGCCTCGTTCGGCTGGCTGCCACCCTGGCTGATCACCTCGATGTTGCTGGCATCCACGCCAGTGATCATCTCGATGCTGTCGTTGTCGAGATCGAGATCGCCCACACCGCTCTCAGGCAGGTAGTCCTCAAGATGGGCCAGCCGATCCGACAGCTTGTCCAGGCTCTCCTGCGGGATGACTTCGGTACGCGACATGAACGCATCGGCCAGCGTGTCGCTGACCGACTTGATGTGCTGATCCTGCAGACTGGCCGGAAACCCCAGCAGGCCCATGCCCTGCCGCAGGCGCTGCAGCAGGCCCGGCAACTGCTGGATCACGCGCGCCCGGTCGTTGCGGTTGGGCTTGGCACTGGCGGCCCACAGCAGGTCGGTCGCCACTTGCCGCAGGCCAGCCGTTTCCTCGTGCTTGACGCCGTACTTGACGCTCGCCACCGCCAGCACATCGACCCACACCTTGAACAGGAAATCGCGGATTTCGTCGCGCACGGGCACGTCGTTGAGCAGCTTGCGCAGCTCGATCGTGTACTGCACCGTGAGCGTTTCCTTCTGCTCCACCTGCTGCGCCACCGACACGAAGCGGCTCGCTGCGCCCTGCTCGCTCAAATGGGTGGCCAGGAATTTCTGGAACTCGTCCAGCACCAGCTGAAACACGCGGCGCCCCGTCTCGGGGTACTGCTCGATCACCTGCACGACGCGCTTGATCTCCGCCTCCAGCGCGGCCGAATTCACGCTGCTTTCAAACCCCATCACGCACGAGCCCATGCGGTCGATCAGCCGCCGCGCCGGGTGCTGCAGCGACCCGAAAAACTCCGGCTCGGCCAGCGCCACGCGCAGCACCGGGATCTGCAGACGGGCAAACCACACGCGCACGCTCGGCGGGATGCGCTCTTCAGCCAGGATGCTCTGGAACATCAGGGCCACCACTTCGATGATGGCTTTCTCCGACGGTGTGGCCGCCGCCTCCTTGAACTCCGCCGTGCGCTGGCGCAGATCGGACGCGGCCTTCTCGACGTGCGAAGCGTCCATCACATAGGCCATGCCGCGGCCGGAAGTCGTGGGCGTGGCCACCGGCTCGATCAGCACCGGCGCCGCCATGCGCAGAGCGTTGTCCAGGCGCGGCGACGGTTCGAGGATCTGGGTTGCTTCGAAATCGCTGCCCACTTTGTCGGCCAGCAGGCGCTTGAGCCGCCCCATCACACCCTGGGCACGCTGGCGCGCCCGTGCCAGCGGCGATGTGCTCGTCAGCAGACGGGTTTCGTCCTGAATCCCGCTGGCCATGCCCTGGCGGCTGCTCATTCCGCCATCCCGTTTCGAGAGACCACCGCTGCGGCCTGATACGGCCCCGCCGCCGGACGTACCAGCCTCCGACCCGCCCGAACCACCGCCACCCTCGCCGGCACCTCGGCCGGCTCCGCTCGCACCCTGGCCACCGCTACCGCCGCCGGCAGAACCACCCCGGCCAGCCGACCCCGATGCGCCGGCCTCGGCCGCCTGCTCACCATCGGCCACCCGCATCGAGGGCAAAGGGGAACGGTTGCCAGGGGCGCGCTTGACCAGCGCCTGAAGGTCGATCTCCTTCATCACACCACTGGCCACCAGGAATTCGTTCGCGGCCTTGTAGGCGGCCAGCATGTGCTTGGCCAGCTCGGGCGCCAGCGCGTCCTGGATGAGTTGCCAGCCTTCGCGCGAGAGCGACAGGTTGAGCCACTGATCCACCAGAATGCGCGCCGTCACATCGGGCAGCAGCACATCGCCACGGGGCAATTCCTGACGGCGCTCCAGGTGCTGGATGCGCAGGCGCAGTTCGTTCAGTTCAGTAGAGCACTGGTCCAGCACCCGCATCGCCAGGCGTGAGGCGAGGATCTGGTCGTCGATAGCGCCCTCGGCCACGAGTTCCAACCGGGCCGGCGCCGAGAGCGACTGGCCGGACTGGCTGAAGCGAGGCAGCAAGGTCCGCTGGAGCGATTTTCGGGCGTTGTTGAGCCAGCTTGTCTGGTGCTGGCGGAAGTCCATCCAGGCGTCGCGGCGCTCCTGCATTTCGCGCGCCGGACCGACCTGCTCCATCAGCGAAGACAGCCGGGCATCACAGGCTTTGACCAGGTCGGGCAAGCACCGCCCGACGTGAACCACAAAGAGTTCCCGCGCCTGCTTCGCGAGTGAGGAGACGTGAGGATCGGGCGAAGACACAATTCGTTCAGTATGACACGAAAGGACTCATCCGAACGCCACGCGCCCGCGGGAGCCGCCGCGTTTTTCGCGGTTTCGGGTTACACCACCGCGCCCGCGTTCGGGTCGTCCTGATCGCCTTCCTTGCGGGACGATTTCACCAGGTCTTCGCGCTTGATACCCAGCCACATCGCGATGGCCGCCGCCACGAACACGGACGAATAGATGCCGAACAGAATGCCGATGGTCAGGGCCATGGCGAAGTAGTGCAGCGTCGGCCCACCGAACAACAGCATCGACACCACCATCATCTGGGTCGAGCCGTGCGTGATGATCGTGCGGCTGATGGTCGAGGTGATAGCATGGTCGATCACCTGCACCGACGTCATCTTGCGCTGCCGGCGGAACGCCTCGCGGATCCGGTCGAAGATCACCACCGACTCGTTGACAGAATAGCCCAGCACGGCCAGCACCGCCGCCAGCACCGCCAGCGAGAATTCCCACTGGAAGAAGGCGAAGAAGCCCAGGATGATCACCACGTCGTGCAGGTTGGCGATGATGGCCGACACCGCGTACTTCCACTCGAAGCGCATGGCCAGGTAAATCATGATCCCCAGGATCACCAGGCCCAGCGCCTTCAGGCCGTTCTGCACCAGTTCCTGCCCCACCTGCGGGCCCACGAACTCGGTGCGGCGCAGCTCCACCGCCGGGTTCTGCGCCTTGAGCGCCGTCATCAGCTGCGCACTCTGCTCGCCCGAGGTCTTGCCCGCCTGCGGCGGCAGGCGCAGCAGCACGTCCTGCGAACTGCCGAAGTTCTGCACCGGCACTTCCAGGTAGCCCAGATCCTCGACCACCTTGCGCACGGCGTTCAGATCAGCCGGCTGCTCGTAGGCCACCTCCATGACGGTGCCGCCGGTGAACTCCACCGACAGGTGCAGCCCCCGCGTGACCAGGAAAAACACAGCGGCGGCAAACGTGACGAACGACACCGCGTTGAGCACCAGCGCGTGGCGCATGAACGGGATATCGCGACGGATACGGAAGAATTCCATGACCTGTTCCTTCTTGCTCAGTCGGCCTTGGCCACGGTACTGCCCTCAGACCCCGGGCGCCACACCGTGCCGATCGACACGCTCTTGAGCTTCTTCTTGCGGCCGTACCAGAGGTTCACCAGCCCGCGCGAGAACACCACGGCCGAGAACATGCTGGTCAGGATGCCGATGCAGTGCACCACGGCAAAACCCCGCACCGGGCCCGAGCCGAACAGCAGCAGCGCCACCCCGGCGATCAGCGAGGTGATGTTGGAATCCAGAATCGTGCCCCAGGCGTGCTCGTAGCCGGCATTGATCGCCGTCTGCGGTGCCGAACCCCTGCGCAGTTCCTCGCGCACACGTTCGTTGATCAGCACGTTGGCATCGATGGCCATGCCCAGCGCCAGCGCCATGGCCGCGATGCCGGGCAGCGTCAGCGTGGCCTGCAGCATCGACAGAATGGCCACCAGCAACACCAGGTTGAACGCCAGCGCCAGGCTGGAGAACACCCCGAACAGCGCGTAGTACGCGCACATGAACACCACGATCGCGGCAAAGCCCCAGATCAGGCTGTTGAACCCGCGTTCGATGTTTTCCTGGCCCAGGCTGGGGCCGATGGTGCGCTCTTCGATGATCTGCATCGGCGCCGCCAGCGAACCCGCGCGCAGCAGCAGCGCCGTGTCGTTGGCCTCCGCCGTGGTCATGGCCCCGGAAATCTGCACCCGCCCGCCGCCGATCTCGCCGCGAATCACCGGCGCCGTGACCACCTCGCCCTGCCCTTTTTCGAACAGGATGATGGCCATGCGCTTGCCCACGTTCTCGCGCGTGATGTCGCGGAATACACGCGAACCCTTGCTGTCCAGCGTCAGGTGCACAGCGGCCTGGTGGGAATCGTCGAACCCGGCCTGCGCATCGGTCAGGTTTTCGCCGGTCAGCAGCACATCGCGCTTGACGATGACCGCGCGGCCGCTGCGCTCCAGGTAGCGCTCCGAACCGAACGGCATCGGCCCGGTGCCGCGCTCGGCGGCCAGCCCGTCGGTGCTCTCGTCCACCATGCGCAGTTCCAGCGTGGCGGTGCGGCCCAGGATGTCCTTGGCCTTGGCCGTGTCCTGCACGCCCGGCAACTGCACCACGATGCGGTCGGCTCCCTGCTGCTGGATCACCGGCTCGGCCACACCGAGTTCGTTGATCCGGTTGTGCAGCGTGGTGATGTTCTGCTTGAGGGCCTGGTCCTGAATCTGGCGCAGCGACTCGGGCCGCAGCGCCAGCACCAGCGACTGCGGGTTGGCCGGCGTGCCCTGCGGCACCGCCAGATCGGTCAGCTGCTGGCGCACCAGGTCTTCCACCGCCAGGCGCATGTTGTCGTCGGCCACGCGGACCTCGATCGACTGGCCGTTGCGCGAAATGCCGCTGTGGCGGATGCCCTTTTCACGCAGCGCCGTGCGCAGATCGGTCGCCAGCACATCCAGGCGCCGCTGCAGGGCCGCCGGCATGTCCACTTCCAGCATGAAGTGCACACCACCACGCAGATCCAGCCCCAGGTACATCGGGGCAGCGCCCAGGCTGGCCAGCCAGGCCGGCGTGCGCGGCAGCAGGTTCAGCGCCACCACGTAACCCGGGGCAGCCTGATCGGGGTTGAAGGTGCGCTCCAGCACGTCGCGGGCGCGGATCTGCGTGTCGGTGTCGTTGAAACGCACGCGCACCGAATTGCCGTCGAACTGCACCAGCGTCGGCTGGATGTTCGCGGCCGACAGCGCCGACTCCACCCGGCTCGTCGTGGCGCCGTCCACCTTCACCGTGGCCCGGGCCGACGAGACCTGCACCGCCGGCGATTCGCCGAACAGGTTGGGCAAGGCATAGATCAGGCCGACCAGCAGCGCCACCACGATGATGGCGTACTTCCACAGCGGATAACGGTTCATAAAGACAGGCCTTCCGGCACGCTAGAAACTTCGATCACTCAAACCACAGGGTCTGGTGGCACCCGGCCGATCTGCCGCACCGGGGCCCGGCTTGCGGCCCGCCCGGCACCGAAGCCGCGCCAGAGCGGGGAGCGCCGCACCGCGGCGCCAGGCACGCTGTTACTTGACCGTGCCCTTGGGCAGCACCTGCACCACGGCACTGCGCTGCATCTGGACTTCCACGCCATCGGCAAGTTCCACACCGACGTAGATTTCACCGATCTTGGACACCTTGCCCAGGAAACCGCCGGCCGTCACGACCTCGTCACCCTTGGCCAGGGCCTCGATCATGGCCTTGTGTTCCTTCTGGCGCTTCATCTGCGGGCGGATCATCACGAAATACAGCACCACGAACATCAGCACCAGCGGCAGCAGGCTCATCAGCGTGGAAGAGGTGTCGCCACCGGCGGCGGCCTGGGCGTAAGCGGAAGAAATGAACACGGCGAAAGTCTCCGGGTAGATCGAAAGAACGGACAGCCGACCTGAGCGGCGCGCCTTCCAGGCGGTCGCAAGCAGAAATCGGCCAAGCGGCCATTGTATTCGGCGACCCGCTCAGGCCGCCCCGGCCCGGCGCTGTTCCCACTGCCAGACGTGGCGCACGATGTCGGGCAACGCCGGGTAGCGCGGTGCCCAGCCCAGCTCCGCCCGCGCCCGCCCGCTGTCCGCCACCAGCACGGGCGGGTCGCCCGCCCGCCGGGGCAGGTCTTCCCAGGCCACCGGCCGGCCCGTCACCTGCTCGACCGTGCGAATCACCTCGCGGATCGAAAAACCGTTGCCATTGCCCAGGTTGAACGCGGCCGAAGCGCCGCCAGCCACCAGCCGGTCCAGCGCCAGCAGGTGCGCGTCGGCCAGGTCTTGCACGTGCACATAGTCGCGGATGCAGGTGCCGTCGGGCGTGTCGTAATCCGTGCCAAACACGCCGATGGCTGGCCGCTGCCCCGTCGCCACCTGCACCACCAGCGGAATCAGGTGCGTCTCCGGGTCGTGCCGTTCGCCGAGCAGGCCTTCCGGGTGGGCGCCCGCCGCGTTGAAATAGCGCAGTGCCACGTGCCGCAGCCCGTGCGCCCGGTCGCAGTCGGCCAGGATCTGTTCCACCATCCACTTGCTCCAGCCGTACGGGTTCACCGGCTGGCGCGGATGCGCCTCGTCGATCGGGGTGTACACCGGGTCGCCGTAAGTGGCCGCGGTGGACGAAAAAATCAGGCGCAGCACCCCGTGCTCGACCATGGTCTCGATCAGGTTGACCGTGTTGCCCACGTTGTTGGCGTAGTAGCGCGCCGGCAGCCGCATCGACTCGCCCACCTGGATCGACGAGGCAAAGTGCAGCACCGCGTCGAACCGGTGGGCCGCGAACAGCGCCGACAGCGCCGCCCGATCAGCCAGATCGCCCCGCACCAGCGTGCCCGCCAGCACCGCGTCGGCATGGCCGCTGGAAAGGTTGTCGAACACCACCACCTCATGCCCGGCGCGCGCCAGACGCAGCACCATGTGCGAACCGATGTACCCCGCCCCGCCAACCACCAGCACCTTCATGCGTTCCCCGCCCACCGTTCTGTTCCTGAAGGGGCGGATGGTAGCGCGCAGCAAGGCCGGCAGGGCGTGACGGGAATGGGGCGTGCGACGCTGGATGCCCGCCTGCGCGGGCATGACGGGACTCGGGCTCGGGCTCGGGCTCGGGCTCGGGCTCGGGTGGCTGTGGCTGTGGCTGTGGCTGTGGCTGTGGCTGTGGCTGTGGCTGACAAGCATGCGTTGCTTCCGTGCACCCTTCGTCGTGATCGTGCGCCATGGTGTCATTCCCTCGAAAGCGGGAATCCAGAACATGGGCTCACACAGGCGCTGGATGCCCGCCTGCGCGGGCATGACGGCGAGCGCGGCCACCCTGACAATCCGAAAAAACCGTCAGGGAGTCTCACCATGCGCGAACGGCACCCCGCCGTCTATGTGCTGGCCAGCCAGCGCAACGGCACGCTCTACGTTGGCGTCACCAGTGACCTGGTCCAACGCATCCACCAGCACCGCCACGAACTGACCGGGGGGTTCACGCAGCGTTATGGCGTGCACCAGTTGGTGTATTTCGAACCGCACGGCACCATGGAAGCGGCCATCACGCGGGAAAAGCAGCTCAAAAAATGGCGACGGGCCTGGAAGCTCGCGCTGATCGAGTCCGTCAATCCCGAATGGCGGGACCTGTGGCCTGATCTGCTGGGGTAGCGCCCCCTGGATGCCCGCCTGCGCGGGCATGACGGGGCTCGGGCGTGCTGATCTGCGCGATATACCTGCCTGCGCGCCCCTGCACCCTGCACCCTGCACCCTGTGCCCTGTGCCCTGTGCCCTGTGCCCTGTGCCCTGTGCCCTGTGCCCTGTGCCCGATACGGCCTGGCCGAGCCGCCTCGGCCCGCTTTCACAGACAGGGCGCACTGGAAATGCATGAACCACCGGGCCGTCATTCCCGCGCAGGCGGGAATCCAGAACGTGGGCCCACCCAGGCGCTGGATGCCCGCCTGCGCGGGCATGACGGTGCACAGGCGTGATCTGCGCGATGCACCCGCCTGCACCAGCCATGACGGCAGATGTGGCGTGCTGTGCGGCGCGACGTACCCGCCTGCGCGGGCAGACGCAGCGCCGTTACGCGGCGCGCACGCGCTTGACTTCCGCGCGGCCTTCCCAGCGGGCCAGCAGTGCCTCGCGGCGGATCATGGCGGCGGCCAGGTTGCGTTCCTTCACGTGGCCATAGCCGCGGATCTGTTCGGGCAGGCTGGCGATTTCCAGCGCTACCGGGTGGTTGTCGGCGTTGAGTGTGCCCAGCAGCGACTCCACGTCGGCACGGTATTGCGCGATCAGATCTCGCTCGGTGCGGCGCTCGTCGGTGCGGCCGAACGGGTCCAGCGCGGTGCCCCGCAGGCCCTTGAACTTCGCCAGCAGACCCATGGCCTTGAGCATCCAGGGGCCGTAGGTCTGCTTGATCAGCTCGCCCTTGGCGTTCTTCTTCGCGAACAGCGGCGGCGCCAGGTGCATCTGAAGGCGGTAGTCGCCCTCGAACTGCGCGGCGATCTGGGCGTGGAACGCCGGGTCGCTGTGCAGGCGGGCCACTTCGTACTCGTCCTTGTAGGCCATGAGCTTGAACAGGTAGCGCGCCACCGCTTCGCTCAGGCTGGTCTTGCCCAGGCGGCTTTCGGCCTGGCGCACCCGTTCGACAAACGCCTTGTAGGTGTCGGCGTAGGCGGCGTTCTGGTAGCCGGTGAGGAATGCCACACGCCGCGCCACCAGGTCTTCCAGCGTGTCGCGCTTCTTGAACTGGATCACCTGCGCCCCGGCCGCCGGCGCCAGCAGCGCGGCCACGGCCTGGGCATCGTGCGCGGCGCGGCGGCCCCATTCGAAGGCCTGCTTGTTCTTCTCGACCTGCACGTTGTTGAGCTCGATGGCGCGCATCAGCGCTTCCAGCCCCAGCGGCACCCAGCCGCGCTGCCAGGCGTAGCCCAGCATCATGGGGTTGGTGTAGATGGAATCGCCCATCAGGCGCGCGGCGGCGGCCTCGGCGTCGAAGCGGCCCACCGCCTCGTCACCCAGCACCTGCACCAGCGAATCCACACAACCCTGCGCCGGGTTCTGCCATTCGGTGTTCTTCACGAACGCCGCCGTGGGCGTGGCGCTGGTGTTCAGCGCCACGTGGCTGCGGCCGGCGCGCAGGCGCTGCAGGGTTTCCTTGCCCGCCGCCACGATCGGGTCGCAGCCGATGACCAGGTCGGCCGACGCCGCGCCCACGCGCGTGGTGCGGATGTGGTCCTGGCTGGCGCCGATGAGCACATGGCTCCAGGTGGCGCCGCCCTTTTGCGCCAGGCCCGCCGCGTCCTGCGTGACGATGCCCTTGCCTTCGATGTGCGCGGCCATGCCCAGCAACTGGCCGATGGTGATCACACCCGTGCCGCCCACGCCGGCCACCACGATGCCCCAGGCGTCAGCGCCCAGCGCCGGCAAGGCCGGCTCTGGCAGCGCACCACCCGTCCATTCGGCGCCCGCGCCTTTTTGGTCCTTCTTGCGCAGTTGCCCGCCCTGCACGGTCACGAAGCTCGGGCAGAAGCCCTTCACGCAGGAAAAGTCCTTGTTGCAGGTGCTCTGGTTGATGCGGCGCTTGCGGCCGAATTCGGTCTCCAGCGGCTCCACGCTCAGGCAGTTGCTCTGCACACCGCAGTCGCCACAGCCTTCACACACCAGCTCGTTGATGACCACGCGCTTGTCCGGCTCGGCCATCGTGCCGCGCTTGCGGCGGCGGCGCTTTTCGGTGGCGCAGGTCTGGTCGTAGATGATGACCGTGGTGCCGGTGATCTCGCGGAACTCGCGCTGCACCGCGTCCAGCGTGTCGCGGTGCTGGATGGCGATGCCCGCCGGCAGACCCGTCACGCCCGCGTACTTCTCGGGCTCGTCGGTGACGATGGTGATCTTCACCGCCCCCTCGGCGCGCATGCTTTGCGCGATCTGCACCACGCTGTGCCCTTCGGGCCGCTCGCCCACCTGCTGGCCGCCGGTCATGGCCACGGCGTCGTTGTAGAGGATCTTGTAGGTGATGTTCACCCCGGCCGCGATGCTCTGGCGCACCGCCAGGATGCCGCTGTGGAAGTAGGTGCCGTCACCCAGGTTGGCGAAGATGTGCTGCTCGTTCACGAACGGCTGCTGCCCGGCCCAGGGCACGCCCTCACCGCCCATCTGGGTGAAGCCGACGGTGTCGCGGTCCATCCAGATGCTCATGAAGTGGCAGCCAATGCCGGCCATGGCGCGCGAGCCTTCGGGCACCTTGGTGCTGGTGTTGTGCGGGCAGCCGCTGCAGAACCAGGGCTGGCGGTTGGCGTCGGCCGACGCGCCGGCCAGCAGCGTCTGGGTGGAGCGTTCCTGCGCATCCAGGATCGCCAGTTGCGCGTCAATGCGCGCTTCGATGTCCTGCGGAATGCCCAGCTTCTTCAAGCGCCGGGCGATGGCGCGCGCAATCATCGCGGGCGACAGGTCGGCGTTGGCGCGCAGCAGTGTGTGGCCGCTCGGGTTCGGGCGGCTCCACTCGCCACCGCTGTAGTCGCCCTCGACCTCGTCGAACTTGCCCAGCACATTGGGCCGCACGTCGGGCCGCCAGTTGTACAGCTCTTCCTTGAGCTGGTATTCGATGACCTGGCGCTTTTCTTCCACCACCAAAATTTCGCGCAGCCCGGTCGCGAATTCGCGCGTGATGCTGGCCTCCAGCGGCCACACCACGTTCACCTTGTGCAGGCGAATGCCCAGTTGCTGGCAGGTAGCATCGTCCAGGCCCAGATCGATCAGCGCCTGGCGCGTGTCGTTGAAAGCCTTGCCGC
This sequence comes from Hydrogenophaga electricum, assembly GCF_030160815.1. Lineage (NCBI taxonomy): Bacteria > Pseudomonadati > Pseudomonadota > Betaproteobacteria > Burkholderiales > Comamonadaceae > Hydrogenophaga > Hydrogenophaga electricum. The sequence continues at coordinate 16,838 of NZ_BSPB01000036.1, forward strand.
TGGCGATCAGGCCCAGCCGGTCGTGCGGCCCGGCGATCACGTTGTGGTTCAGCCGGTTGGCGCGCACATAGGCCAGCGCCGCGTACCACTTGTAGTCGAACAAGCGCGCTTCCTGCTCCAGCGCAGCGTCGGGCCAGCGGACGTGCAGGCCGCCCGGCGGCATCTCGAATTCGGGCACCACGATCTGCACCCGGTTCGGGTCGATCTCGGCCGTGGCGCTGGACTCCACGATCTCCTGGATCGTCTTCATGCCCGTCCACACGCCGCTGAAACGGCTCATGGCAAACGCATGGATGCCCAGGTCCAGAATGTCCTGCACCGTGGCCGGAAAGAACACCGGCAGGCCGCAGGCCTTGAAGATGTGGTCGCTCTGGTGAGCGGCGGTGGAACTCTTGGCCACGTGGTCGTCACCCGCCACCGCAATCACCCCGCCCCAGAGCGTGGTGCCGGCCATGTTGGCGTGCTTGAACACGTCGGAACAGCGGTCCACACCCGGCCCCTTGCCATACCAGATGCCGAACACGCCGTCGAATTTGTTGCTGCCCTTGGGCGCAAACCCCAGTTGCTGCGTGCCCCAGATCGCGGTGGCGGCCAGCTCCTCGTTGACCCCCGGCTGGAACACGATGTTCTGCGCCTTGAGGTAACTGCTGGCCTTCTGCAGCGCCTGGTCATACCCCCCCAGCGGCGAGCCCCGGTAACCGCTGATGAAGCCCGCCGTGTTCTTGCCGACCAGGGCGTCGCGCTGGCGCTGCAGCATGGGCAGCTTCACCAGCGCCTGCACCCCGCTCATGAACGCGCGGCCGTGGTCCAGGGAATATTTGTCGTCCAGCGTGACGGTTTCGAGCGCTTTGCGGACGTGCTCGGGCAGTGGGGCGTTCATGTTGTCTCCTGCGTGGGGTAGGTCGCCTTGTGGGCGGCTCTGCTGAAAAGGCCATCCGCCGCGTTGGCAGGCAGCCCAAGTGCCAGCCAGTGTAGGGCCGCCCCGCTGACAGGTGTTTGCTTTTCGTGCCCGGATTCGGGTTATCCAAGAAAGGATATTGCTGGTTTGCGGGGAAAATTGGCGTAAACACCAATGAATCACCACACCCGGAAATCCCCCTCCGTCATACCCTTTGGCCCCCCTCCGTCATGCCCGCGAAGGCGGGCATCCAGGTGTTGGGGGCTGGATTCCCGCCTTCGCGGGAATGACGATGGTCACCGGCACCACCCACCTCATTCCCACCACACCCCGCCGCTCCCTCACGCTTCCTACCGCTCCCTGCCCCCAGCCCACTTCCCCCACCCCATGACCACCCTCGACAAATTTGATCTCGCCATCCTTCACGAACTGCAGGCCGACGGGCGGCTGACCAATGCCGAGTTGGCCAACCGGGTCGGGCTTTCGGCTGCGCCCTGCTGGCGGCGGGTGCGGGCGCTGGAAGAGGCCGGCTTCATCATCGGGTACCGGGCCGTGCTCGACCGGCAGAAGATCGGCCTGGGGGCGCTGGCCTTCGTGCGGCTTGACGCCGAGCGCAACACCGGCGACGCGCTGGCCGCCATGGAAAAGGCCATCCAGCACATTCCCGAAGTGATCGCCTGCCACTACATCAGCGGCTCCGGCACCTTCGAGCTGCAAGTGGTCTGCGCCGACCTCACCGAATTCAGCCGCTTCGCGCGCGAGGTGCTCATCAACCTGCCCAACGTCAAAGACCTGCACACCAGCTTCTCGCTCGGCGAGGTCAAGGCCGGCGGCGCGCTGCCGCTCGGGCACCTGGCTTCGGCCGGCTCGCCGTGACGCCAGTGCGGGAAATGAAACCGTTTTTGCTACCCCCCAGGTGATTCATTTGTAACGTTACGTGCATGGCGCCGCACCGGCACGGTTCGTCGTGAACTTTGTCACGCAGAATCCCCTGAAGCCCTCCCGACAGCCCCCTCGCCATACACATTCCATTACCTTTTGATGTTCCGGCGGCCCCACGCAGGGGCCAGTGTCGCCAGGAGGGAAAACATCCGTTAACAAATGCACTCCTCATGGACGAACGACCCGGGCGCCACTCGGGTAGAACCTACAATTCCGCGCACCATTTGCGTGCGAATGGTGTTCGGTCACGAACGGGGGGAACGGTTATTGCGTTGGGTGCTCTGGTCTATCGCTGCCACAGCCCTGTGGCAGCGGTGCTCCCTGGCCTGGCCAGGAAGATTTGAAGGAGGGAGGCCTGTGAGCCCACACCACGCACAAGCCCATCGGGCTGGCACACACCTGTCAATGTCATTGGCTCCGTTCACCCTGCGCGCGGTGACGGTATCCGCCTGTTTATCGCACCGCACGCGCTCGCGCCGCTGATGGTCATGAGTCTGCTCAACACCCCGCCGGCGCATCTGGTTGCCGACGCCATCGCCGCACCCGATGGCGCCCCCGCCAGCGTCACCTCCCTGCGCAACGAACAAGACCTGGCCCGCGCGCTCGCGCCGTGGCAGCGCGTGGCCGAACGCCAGCGCTGGGTCAAACCCATCCTGCTGCTGACCGACCTGGCGGTCATGTGGCTGTGCTTCCTGGCCGGGCGCGTGCCCGCGTGGGTCCGCGACGACATGAGCTTCTGGGCCGCCATGGACGTCTGGTGGACCGACCACGGCCAACTGCGCATCGCCCTCTTTCTGGCGCTCTCGCTCGCCATCGTGCTCTGGTGCGGTGCCGCCAAAGGCCACTACACCGCCGCCCGGCGCAAACCCTGGTGGGACGAGGCGCGCGACGTGTTCCTCATCGTCGGCCTCGCCGCCATGACCGACGCGCTGGTGCTCTACCTGGGCAAGTGGCAGCTTTCGCGCCTGTGGACCGGCGTGAGCTGGACACTCATCCTGCTGCTGCTGCCGCTGGCCCGCCTGGCCGTGCGGCAGCGCCTGCTGCGCGTCGGCCTGCTGGCGCAGCCCTATGTGCTGGTCGGCCGCCCCGAAGACCTGCCCCTGGCCGCTGCCGCCCTGGCCAGCGAACCCCTGATGGGCTACACCCCCGTGGCCGCCGTCGGCCCCGACGCCGCCCCCGGGCAAGCCAGCGGCCACCCGGTCAAGCTCGGTAGCCGCACGCTGGCGCCCACCCCGCTCACCCCCGGCGTGCGCGCCTTCCTCAGCCGGCCCGGCCCCTACCAGGTGGTGATCGTGCTGGGTGAGAACCAAGGCCCCTGGCTGCGCGACCTCACGCAGGAGCTGATGCTCACGCGCGACGACGTCATCATCATCCCCGCGCTCAGCGGCCTGCCCATGCTGGGCATGGAGGTCTCGCACTTCTTCAGCCACGAAGTGCTGCTGCTGCGGGCCCGCAACAACCTGCACCGGCGGGCGCCGCAGCTCGTCAAACGCGCGGTCGACATCGTGCTGGCTTCGCTGCTGATCGTGTTGCTGGCACCGTTGCTGGCCGTGGTGGCCTGGATGATCAAGCGCCAGGACAGCGGCCCCGTCTTCTTCGTCCAGCCGCGCGTGGGCCTGGGCGGGCGCGAATTTCCGTTCATCAAGTTCCGCAGCATGGTGCTGAACGCCGACGCCGCGCTGGAAGAATGGAAGGACTCCCACCGCGACCTGTGGGAAACCTACCGCGCCAACAACTTCAAGCTTGCCGACGACCCCCGCGTCACGCCCGTGGGCCGCTGGATCCGCCGCACCAGCATCGACGAGCTGCCCCAGCTCTTCAACGTTCTGCGGGGCCACATGAGCCTGGTCGGCCCGCGCCCCCTGCTCGCCCGCGAACTGCCCGACTACGGCCCCGCCATCAGCACCTACGGCCAGACCCGCCCGGGCATCACCGGGCTCTGGCAGATCAGCGGCCGCAGCAACAGCACCTTTCAGCACCGCATTGCCATGGACCTCTGGTACGTGCGCAACTGGTCGCTCTGGTACGACATCGTGATCCTTCTGCGCACCGTGCGCGTCGTGGCCAGGCAGGAGGGCGCCGTCTGAGCCAGCGCCACGGCGCCACCCCACTCGCCATTCCCGCAAAAGCAAGAATCCCGAACCGTCATCCCCGCCAAAGCAGGCCCCCAACCGTCATTTCCGCGAAGGCAGCCCCCCCCATCCGTCATTCCCGCAAAGGCGGGAATCCACCCCACCAGCCGCTACCCGTTCAGCCCCGCCGCATGAGCCCACCCACTCCCCGCATCTACGTTGCCGGCCACCGCGGCATGGTTGGCGCCGCCATCGTGCGCACCCTGCAGGCACAAGGCCTGCCCGCCAGCCAGCTCATCACCCGCACCCATGCCGAACTGGACCTGACCGACCAGGCCGCCGTGCGCGCCTTCTTCGCGCAGGAACAGCCCGACCAGGTCTACCTGGCTGCCGCCAAGGTGGGCGGCATCCATGCCAACAACACCTACCCGGCCGACTTCATCTACCAGAACCTCATGATCGAGGCGAACGTGATCGAAGCGGCCTTCCGCGCGGGCGTGAAGAAGCTGCTCTTTCTGGGCAGCAGCTGCATCTACCCCAAGCTCGCCGCCCAGCCCATGACCGAAAGCGCCCTGCTCACCGGCACGCTGGAGCCCACCAACGAGCCCTATGCCATTGCCAAGATCGCCGGCATCAAGCTCTGCGAAAGCTACAACCGGCAGTACGGCGCCAGCCACGGCGTGGACTACCGCAGCGTCATGCCCACCAACCTCTATGGCCCGGGCGACAACTACCACCCCGAAAACAGCCACGTGGTGCCCGCACTGATCCGGCGCTTTCACGAGGCGCAGGCCCAGGGCACGCCCGAAGTGGCCATCTGGGGCACGGGCACGCCGCTGCGCGAATTCCTGTACGTGGACGACATGGCCGCTGCCAGCGTGCACGTGATGAACCTGGCGCCCGCCGTGTACCAGCAGCACACCCAGCCCATGCTCAGCCACATCAACGTGGGCTTCGGCAGCGACCTCAGCATTGCCGACCTGGCGCGCGCCGTGGCCGCCACCGTGGGCTACACCGGCAGCATCCGCTTCGACACCAGCAAACCCGACGGCACGCCGCGCAAGCTGATGGACAGCAGCCGCCTGCACAGCCTGGGCTGGAAAGCCCGGGTATCGCTGACAGAAGGGCTGGCCCTGGCGTACCAGGACTTCCTGCAAAACGCACCGCGCTCCGTCTGACCCGACAGCCCCCGCCCGCCCCCCGCCGTTCCCTATCCCCGCTACTCCCTATCCCCGCTACTCCCTATCCCCGTCATTCCCGATCCCCGTCATTCCCGATCCCCGTCATTCCCGCGAAAGCGGGAATCCACCCCCGACGGCCCCAGGAACCCACCGCAGCGCCCACCCGCCACCCGACCCCGATGACCCAGCCAGCCAACACCCCCAGCCCCGCAGCCCCCAAAGTCGCCCTCATCACCGGCGTGACCGGCCAGGACGGCTCCTACCTCGCCGAACTGCTGCTGGAAAAGGGCTACATCGTGCACGGCATCAAGCGCCGCAGCAGCCAGTTCAACACCCAGCGCGTGGACCACATCTACCAGGACCCGCACGAACGCAATCCGCGCTTTCACCTGCACTACGGCGACCTGACCGACAGCAGCAACCTGATCCGCATCGTGCAGGAAACGCAGCCCGACGAGATCTACAACCTGGGCGCCCAAAGCCACGTGGCCGTCAGCTTTGAAAGCCCCGAATACACCGCCGACGTGGACGCCCTGGGCACGCTGCGCCTGCTGGAAGCCATCCGCATCCTGGGGCTGGAGAAAAAGACCCGCTTCTACCAGGCCAGCACCAGCGAGCTGTATGGCCTGGTGCAGGAAATTCCCCAAAAGGAAACCACCCCCTTCTACCCGCGCAGCCCTTATGCCGTAGCAAAGCTCTACGCTTACTGGATCGTCGTCAATTACCGCGAGGCATACGGCATATACGCTTGCAATGGAATTTTGTTCAACCACGAATCACCGCGGCGGGGTGAAACCTTCGTTACTCGAAAAATCACCCGCGGCCTGGCCAACATCGCCCAAGGGCTGGAGAGCTGCCTCTATATGGGCAATCTGGACGCACTGCGCGACTGGGGCCACGCTAAGGACTACGTGCGCATGCAGTGGATGATGCTGCAGCAGGAAACCCCCAAGGATTACGTGATTGCCACTGGTGTGCAATACAGCGTGCGTCAGTTCATTGACATGGCAGCCAAGGAACTTGGCATTACTCTCTCATTTGAAGGCAAGGGCGAAAATGAGAAAGCAGTTGCAATCAAAGTCGAAGGTGACAAAGCACCCGCAGTAAGGACTGGGGACGTAATTATTCAGGTGGACCCTCGATATTTCAGGCCGGCCGAAGTTGAAACCTTGCTTGGCGACTCTAGACTCGCAAACAATGAACTGGGATGGCACCCCCACATCACAATCAATCAATTGATTAGTGAAATGATTGACACCGACATCGCCATTTCCGAACAGCAAGCCCTTCTTCGCAAGCAGGGCTTCACAGTCGCAGTCCCAAAAGACAAATAAACTGCATCACTCAACTGAGAAAAAACTGAAAAATGAGAACAATAATCACCGGGTGCGCGGGATTCATAGGGTTTCACTCAACTCTTCAGCTTTTGGCAGAAGGGCACCGCATCGTTGGAATAGACAACCTCAACAACTATTACAACCAAAACCTGAAAATTGAGCGTCTAAAAATATTGCTTGATAACGACAACTTCAGCTTTGAAAAGCTAGATTTATCCAACAAGGAAGCAGTTGAAAAAGTTTTTGCAGCCAAAAAGCCCAATCTGGTTCTTCATTTGGCAGCACAGGCAGGAGTAAGATTTTCTATTGAAGATCCTTATACATACATCGACAGCAATATTTTAGGGACAGCAACAATACTTGAAGGCTGTCGTCACAACTCCGTTGAACACCTAATCTACGCGTCCTCATCCTCAGTTTATGGAGCAAATACCAAGCAACCATTTTCGCCAGATGATCGCACAGACTCACCCGTATCGCTCTATGCAGCAACAAAAAAATCTACAGAACTGCTATGCGAGTCTTATTCCAGAATGTATAAGATTCGGGCAACTGGGTTGCGCTTCTTCACCGTCTATGGTCCTTGGGGACGACCCGACATGGCGTATTTCAAATTCGCAAAGGCAATTCTTTCAGGGACCCCAATTGATGTCTACAACTGGGGAAAAATGAGGCGCGATCTAACATATATCGATGATATTGTTGATGGAATATCCGCCCTCTCCAATTCGCGCACACAAACAGCCAGACACAACATCTACAACCTAGGAAACAATCATCCTATTGAACTCAATCGAATGATTGAGGTTTTAGAAGAAAAGTTGGGATGCAAGGCTGAAAAGAAATTTCTACCCATGCAGCTTGGCGACGTCGAGGCGACATATGCGGACATTACCTCAGCAAAGCGAGATTTCGGCTTTTCACCCAAAGTGTCACTGGAAGAGGGGCTTGACCGATTCTGCAATTGGTTTATCTCACATCAAGCCTTTGCTTAAGAAGCCCCCCACTCAAACCGTCTAAGTTCAAGCATGCTACGAAAAAATGTAGTTTATTTTGGACTATTGCAGGGAGCAGAGTATCTTGCACCATTTCTTGCCATTCCGATAATGGCAAGAACGCTAGGAACAGCCGAGTATGGAAAAATCGCATTAACACAAGCAATTCTGGCTTACTTCATATTAACAGTTGAGTTTGGATTCAATTATACCGCGACGCGCGATGCAGCGAGATCGAGCGATGACAACAGAAAGCTACAGCTTTTATTCGGGGAAATATTTGGCGCCAAACTCATTCTCTTTGTCTTAACCTCAATTGCCGCGATTCTTCTTACCATTTTTCTCCACAAAACGCTGGGGATTCTACTGCTCATCGCACAATTATCGGCTCTGGCAAATGTTTTCAGCCCCATATGGCTACTACAAGGAATTGAGAGAGTCGGGCCAGCAGCATTAATAAGCAGCTCGATTAAATTCTCCGCCCTTGGAATTGTATTCATAATATCCAAAACCGACCCGCGCATCGAGTCATTTGCGGCAGTCATTTTTGGATTCAATCTTCTTTCTTCGATAGCATTGCTAATATATACACACAGAAGATACAAGATCACTTCTCTCAAATTCTCTCCGAGAAAATCATTCAAAAGATTAACTCGGGAAAAGAGTGCTTTTTTCTCATCTGCTGCAAGCTCATTCTACCGATCTTCCAACTCAATCATCTTGGGTATGACTGCATCTATGGGAAGTGTTGGAATCTACTCTATTTGCGAAAAGGTTGTTCGGGTTGCTCAGGAGCTCAATAGGCCAATTGCAATGGCCACATATCCGCGACTAAGCTCCAAGCTCGACAAAAACACCAATTGCTTCCAATTAGCCATTTTCAGAAGAACCTTCTTTGCCTTTCTTCTCATAGGAGCAGGTTCCTCTGCATCACTTTTTTTGTTTGCAGATAAAATCTTTATTTTTTTGACTGGCTCCATTTCAGACGAGGCGCTACTAAGTCTTAAAATCATGTCTGCAGCGCCTCTTATAGCCAGCATTAACTTGATACTAGGCGTGCAAGTAATGCATTCAATCAATCAAAGCTCACAGTTCGCAAAGATGGTCTTTGCGGCAGGTATTTTTAGCTTTTTTCTGATTGGCCCGATGTCATACTTCTTCTTCGCAACTGGTGCCGCAATTACATATATCGCCTCAGAACTGTTGTTGCTAGTACAGCTAGCTGCCTTTCATAATCGAAGAAGAGCTGCATATGAGAAAACCACCTAGGCTGTCAATCGTGACAGTCACTTATGGACGCAGGGCACACCTTCTCGAAAGAACGATATCGGCACTCGCGCAAAGCAGAGAATTAATAGACGCAATCATCATTGTAAATAATTTAGGTGAAATTGACAAAACCTCCAAAACGCTTGAACAATTCATAGAAAAGCCAATAATCTTAGATCTAAAAAGAAATACTGGCTCAGCGAATGGTTTTGCAGTTGGGATAGACAGAGCACTTCAAGAGAAGTCAGATTATATTTTGCTTTTAGATGACGACAATCTTTTGTTAGAAGGAAGCATCGAAAGACTTATTGAGATCATCTCATCGGCCAGAGACCCTATACACACTGTTTTAACTTGCCTTAGACGGGGAAGACGAGAGTATGCAGACGCAGCAGAACAGGGTAAGTATGGAGTTCCTAAAAATGCATTTCTTGGGTTTAGTCTTTTGAGCAAGTCAAGAGATATTTTATGGAACAGAAAGCAATCTAAGGCTGGAAAAAAATTGCTTGTTCCATTGCCTTCCGCCCCTTACGGTGGAACTCTATTCCACAGACAACTCGCGCTAGATGTTGGTTTGCCGGATAAAGACTTTTTTCTCTATTTCGACGACAAAGACTACTTTCTTCGTGCCAAAGAGGTTGGCTTTGACGTGCTATTAGTCACAGAAGCTCAGATCGAGGACATTGATACCTCTTGGAATCGAGTAATGAGGCGAGAAGGGCACTACTTGACATCAAAATTCACGAGCGAAGAAAAAGTTTACTATGTAGTAAGGAACTCAGTATTTCTGGCAAACAAGTATAAAGAAAAAGGCATTCTATTCTGGATTAATGCAGTAACACTAATATCGATCTCAGCCATAAAAACCATAATGCGAGAAGGCAACATCCTTGCGACAGCAAAACGCCTAAAGCTTATAAGTACTGCAATTAAAGCTGGGAAGGGCAGAGATCTTGGCGAGTGGAGAAAAAATTGAAGACTGCAGTCCTTGTCAATCCTTTTGCAATATTAATGACCGCATTTTCTGTGGCCTTCGCATTTGGCGCATTGCCCTGGAGCACGATTTACCCAGAACCTACAGCAGAATTTCTGCTGTTTTTCACAATACTGCTTGTCACTTGCGCACTCTTTTATCGCGCATCGAAGAATATTTTAGCCACGACATGGGTCACATCAGATCACAGCCCCAAAGTTCGATTACTGCTAATTACGTGCCTGCCATTACTAATAATAAACCTGGCATATCCAACAGAAATTCCCATCCTAGCAGGGATCCGAGGATCGTATGAATTGAGCATTAAAGAAATTGAGCTACTGCCAATTGGCTACCCCTTGGCGGCAGGTCTATTTTACTTCCTCGGAACCCAATCGCTCTATTACTACATTAGGTTCAAAAAATACAAGTACCTTGTAATATTCGCTCTTTCGCTCGCTTTTCCATTGCTGTTTGTACAAAGAGGGATTTTTGTTAGTCAACTTGCGACAGCAGCACTACTTCTGCTTATGCAAAAGAACAGAATCAGCGCAAGGCAAATATTTGCAGGCGCATGTCTTTTGTTGGTAGTAATCGCATCGTTTGGAGCAATAGGAACCATTCGCGATTCTTCAGGAAAATACTTCCGCCCCATTGAAGAAATCGGTGCAGCATCTAACGCCTACAGAGAACTCAATCTGCCGAGCGCCGTATTTTATTCATGGCTCTACCTTACCTCTCCTCTCGCGAATTTTCAAACAAATACCTCATGCGGGACATCTTCAAAATCGAAATCCAGTCTGTCTGACTTTTTTGTCGCGGAAATAATTCCCGACGTCTTAGCCAAGAGGCTAGTCGATTTAGATGCAATTGAGGAAAACTACGCAGACTGTCGAATTACTCCGACCCTCAATGTCGGAACAGCCTTTTCGCGTGCATACTCTTATTTAGAGTGGCCTGGAGTTTATGCAATATTCTTTTTACATATCATGCTATTTTTTATTTGCATGATCGGCCTCAGGCGATTAAAAAGAAGATCCAGCCCATATTATCCATACGCGGCCTCCTATTTAGCCGTTTTTTCCGCGATGACAATATTCGACAACATGATCCCAAATTCAGCCCGCTCCTTACCTCTAATCATGCCTTTTGCATTTGACACCTTGCGCAGAATTAGATTTTTCCGCGCCCCCCAGAAATGAAAACAATTGCTATTGTTGGAGCCTTCCCGCCACCTGTCCATGGGATGGCAAAAAACAATCTTTTAATTTCGGCGGAGATCTCTTCCAAAGCAAAGGTTCTAAAGGTCAACACCTCAGGAAACAGCCTACAGAGGGGAATAAAATATCACCTCACCCGTGCAATTCGCTGCATTCAATCCGTACTGTTGATAGCATTAAAACGCCCCTCTACTGTCTACATGTCAATGGATGGAGGCTTGGGGATTTTGTATAACACCCTAACGATCTCTTCTGCAAGACTATTTGCCGAAAAAATTGTCATACACCACAGAAGTTTTGCCTACTTAGACAAGCGCTCTCTGCTTGCAAGATTTGCCACGATCGTTGCCGGAAAGAACTGCCTCCACGTTTTTCTTTGTCAATGCATGCGCGATAGGTTTTTCAGTCTTTACAACAGAAAATTCCGCTCAATAGTCGTCTCAAATGCGAAGCACACACCACCACTTGAGTTCAAGAAACGTGAAAGAATTTTTGAAAAATTGTTCATTGGTCATTTGAGCAATTTATCATTCGAAAAAGGACTGAAAGAAGTCATCGACACGTATGAACAACTTGTAGAAGAAGGCATCCTCAACATAAAGCTAATTTTAGCGGGCCCTGTCGAAAACGAAGCATCTGAAGAGTTTCTTAATTTAGCCATGCTTCGCAACCCTAAAGGAATTCAGTACTTAGGGCCGGTCTACGATAGAGAAAAATTCAGCTTCTATCAGTCTATAGATTTGTTTCTATTCCCGACAAACTATAAAAACGAAGCTCAACCCAACGTGGTATTTGAGGCCTTATCACACAACGTTCCCGTTATTGCCACAGATCGAGGCTGCTTGAGAAGTGATCTGAGCAACACTATCGCGGCCGCCATATTTGATCGAGAGTCTTTTGTTTCTCGCACAAAGCAATTTATCAAAGAGATAATTTCTTCTCCAGAAACACTTGAGGCGCGACGATCAGCCGCCCATGTTTTTATATCCGCAGAGCATGAAAAATCAAGGCATGATCATAACGAATTAATTATGGAAATTCTTCATGAAACCATTTAGATCAATTTTGTGGTGGAAAAAATTACTCACTATTCTTCTCAAAAGGGATCTCAGAAAAACCCTTCTTCTTCACAATGTAGCTGCCGCGACCGAGCATCATTTCGTTCTGAAAAGCAAGGATTTTTCTTCAATCATTGACGTCGGAGCAAATCGAGGCCAATTTGCGCTTGCAGCCGCCCATTTTTGCAAATCTGCAGAAATATTCTCTTTCGAACCTCTCTCAAAGCCCACTCTTGTATTTAAGTCCGTCTTCCGAGATATCTCCAGAGTAAAGCTATTCCAAGTTGCCATTGGAAAATCCAACTCAGAGGAACAGATGCATGTCTCAGAAAAGGATGACTCGTCTTCGCTTCTTCCAATAGGAGAAATTCAAACGGAGATTTTTCCGGGAACCGGACAGGCTGGCCTCGAAACAGTTCGAGTCGCAAAGCTTTCCAGCATTCTTAATTTCAATGAAATTAGATCACCAGTTTTGTTGAAAGTAGATGTCCAAGGTTTCGAGTTGGCCGTCATCGAAGGTCTTCTTGATTGCATAGCATATTTCGATTCAATTTACATAGAATGTTCATTTGTAGAGCTATATAGAGGCCAAGGATTAGCCCACCAAGTAATAGACATCCTTCACGCCAATTCATTCAAAATAGTCGGAGTCTACAATGAGACATTTGATCGGAACGGCAGGAGTATTCAGGCAGACTTACTTTTCTCACGTATATCAGCCAAAGAACAGATAACTTCACAATCAAAAATTATTCCAAATTGATCATTATTTCTAATTGTGAAGATTCTTCTTGTACAAATTAACTTCCCTCCCGAACTAACCGGAATAGGGAAATATACCGGAGAGATGTCCAATTGGTTAGCCGACGCCGGGATTGAGACCCGAGCAATAGCCGCTCCGCCCTATTACCCGAACTGGAAGATTGCACCAAATTATAGTGGTTTACGCTATACCGCAGAAACGATCAATGGAGTGAAGGTATTCCGGGCACCCTTGTGGGTGCCATCCAAACCGAGTGGGCTAAGGCGTTTACTACATCTAGTCAGTTTTGCGCTGACCAGTTTCCCACTTCTACTATTGCAATGGCGCTGGAAACCAGACGTTATTTGGGTTGTTGAACCTCCGCTGATTTGCGCTCCAGCAATCGCAGCTTTTGCTTCACTTCGCAGATCAAAGAGCTGGCTGCATATTCAAGACTACGAAGTCGATGCAGCATTTGATTTAGGACTTGTTAAAGGAAAAACACTGCGTAACTGGCTGGGGAAAGTTGAGGGCTGGCTAATGCGTCGCTTCGATGTTGTTTCGACCATCTCAGGCCGCATGCTGGCCCGGGCCGAGGCCAAGGGCGTTGACCCAGCACGTCTGGTGAGCTTTCCCAACTGGGTGGACATCAGCGGCATCGCACCGCTGGCCGGCCCCAGCCCTTACCGCGAAGAACTGGGCCTGCCCACCGATGCGGTGGTGGTTCAGTATTCCGGCAACATGGGCAACAAGCAGGGGTTGGAGATTCTGGCCGACGTGGCCCGGCGCCTGGCGGACCATCCTCAGGTGCATTTCGTGTTTGGTGGCAACGGCTCCGGCCGGGCCGATCTGGAGGCGCGCTGTGCCGGCTTGCCTCAGGTGCGGTTCCTCGATTTGCAGCCGCTGGAGCGGCTCAGCGACTGGCTTGGCCTGGCCGACGTGCATTTGTTGCCGCAGCGCGCCGATGCCGCTGACCTGGTGATGCCTTCCAAGCTGACCGGCATGCTGGCGAGCGGGCGTCCGGTGCTGGCCACGGCCCACCCGCAGACTGAACTGGGCCGGGTGGTCGCGCACGACGCGGAATGTGGCGTGGTGGTGCCACCAGAAGACCCGGCCGCCATGGCCGACGCCTTGCGCCAACTGGTGGCCGACCCGGCCCGCCGCGCTGCGCTGGGTGCCTGCGGGCGCCGGTATGCAGAACGCGAACTGAACCGTGACGTGATACTGGCGCGCTTTGAAGCGCAGTTGAAGGCTTTGGTGGCAGAAGGCAAGCCGCAGCCGTGACGGTGCGGCCGGCCTGGGTGGCGCCTGCGGGGCGCCTGGCGTGGGTGCTGGTGGTATTGGCCGCAGTGTATGCCGTGGCCCTGTACCAGCCGGTACGCGCCTGGTACAGCAGTTGGGACAAGGTGGCCCATGGCGTCGTGTTTGCCGGTGTGTATGGCGGCCTGGCTTGGGCGCTGCGCTGGCGGCCCTGGGGCCTGGCGGTGCTGGCTGCGGCCATGGGGGCGGCGGTGGAAGTGCACCAGATGTTCATGCCCGGGTTCTCGCCCAGTTGGGCCGATTGGGCGGCGGATCTGGTGGGGATTGCGGTGGCGGCTGCGGTGTATGGGGTGGGGTTTGGGCGCGTGGATTCCCGCATTCGCGGGAATGACGGAGAGGGGCTCGGGAGCGACGGAGAGTGGGACGGGAACGACGGTCAGAGGGGCGGGGGTGACGCAAAGGCGCTCGGGAATTACGGAGAAGCGTGCGGGGATGATGGTGAGGGGTGTGGAAATGCTGGAGAAGTTGATGGGGATGGTGAAGATGGGGCGGCAGATGGAGTGCAAACGATGAATGAAGCAGTGATTTCGGCTGGGCGCATGGGCAGTGGCCGCGCGGACGGTTTGAGTGGCTTCGCTTGGGGTGCCGGTTTGGCACTGGTATTGGTGGCAACGCTGTTTCGGGCGGGCAACCGGTTTGTGCCTTTGATGGTGCTGGAGTGGCTGGCGCTGGGGGTGTTGGTGGCGCTGGTGGTGGGCTGGGCGGCTGGGCGGTCTGGGTTGGGGGCGGTGGATTCCCGCGTTCGCGGGAATGACGGGGCGGCGCACGGGAATGGCGGTGGTGGGGATTCCCGCGTTCGCGGGAATGGCGGACGTGTGGGCGGGAGTGCGCGCTGGCGGGGGGTGGCACTGGGGGTTTTGTTGACCGCGCCTTTCTGGTGGGCGGGTCTGCAGTTGTTGCCGGTGTTCGGGCCCATCAGCCAGGTGCCGGCGAGTACCTGGCTGTCGATGTTGGCGGGTTTGCCGGTGGTGGCCTGTCTGGCCCTGCCCTTGGCCGCCAATGACCGGCAGTTGCGTGCGCTGCTGTGGGCCTGGCTGGGTGTGGGCGTGTTCCAGGCCGTGCTGGGCCTGCTGCAACTGGGCTTCCCGGGCCTGCTGTTCGATCCGGATGTAAGAGCCCCCGTGCTGGGCACGTTTGGCAACCGCAACGGCCTTGCCAACTTTCTCACGATGCTGCTGCCTTTGCTGTTGCTGAACCTGCTGGGTGCCGCGCCGGGCGGGCGCCGGCGGCGGGGGCAGCCGCGCCGCTGGGGTGCGCGCTGGGGCTGGGGCGCGGCCTTGTTGCTGGTGGTGGCCTGCCTGCTGGCCACGTTGTCGCGCATGGGCATTGCCACCGGGGCGCTGGTGGTGGTGCTGGCGCTGCTGCTGTGGCGCCCGGTGGGCGAAGCTGGGCAGGGGCCTCGCGTCTGGCTGCTGGCCTTGCCGGCACTGCTGGTGGGCCTGGCGCTGCTGGCCGGTGGCTGGGAATGGCTGGCCCGGTTTGACGCCGACCGCCTGGTGGCCGACGACGCCTTGCGCGCGCTCAACCGCGCCAGCACCTGGCAGGCGGCGCAGGCTTTCTGGCCCTGGGGTTCGGGCCTGGGCACCTTCAAGCTGGTGTTCCCGCCCTTCCAGGCGCCGGAGCTCGGCGGGTGGTTTGTGAACTTTGCTCACAACGATTACCTGGAGTTGCTCATGGAAGGCGGCGTGCTGGTGCTGCCCCTGCTGCTGGCCCTGGCGGTGCTGGTGGTGCAGCGCCTGGGCCGGCTGTGGGCAACCCGCCGCCAGGGCGCGGGCCCAGGCGGTTGGCGCTCTGCCGACGCTTTGGCCTTGGCTGCCGGGCTGGCGCTGCTGGCGCAGGCGCTGCACGCCTGGGTGGACTACCCGTGGCGCATTCCGGCCAACGCCATGCTGGGGGCCTTCATGCTGGGGGTGTTTCTGCGCCGGCCGGGCCGTTCGTCAACCGAGTAACGGTGGTCTTTTCAGGGCTTTGCGGGTAGGGTGCCCCGCTAGAATGACTTTTCGCACGACTGGCCACCCACACCCCGGTGTGACGCCCTCACACCGCAGGGCATGTGGCGTGCTTCATGAGACAGGGATGTTCGCAGGATGATTGAAGGTTTGCAGCAGTTTTGGGGTCGGCCGTTGTGGCGCGGCACGGTGGTGGCCGGGGGGCTGTGTGCCCTGGCCGCCGTGGCGTCGGCGCAGGCCCAGCAGCCGCTGCAGGCGTCGGTGGACGCGAGCCGCCAGCCCGCCCTGGCCGACCCGACCACCGCCCCCAGCGCCCTGCCAGCGGCCACCCCGGGTGCCGATGGCACGCTGCCCCCGGCGGCCGATGCCGCCGCCACGGGCGAGCCGCAGCCGCTGAATTCACTGGCCGGCGTGGGCACCGACTACCGCATTGGCGCCAACGACCTGCTGGAATTCGATGTGTTCGGCGTGCCCGACATGAAGCGCACCATCCGCGTCAACTCCACCGGCCTGGTGTCGCTGCCGCTGATTGGCGCCGTGCCCCTGGCCGGGCTGACGGCCCAGCAGGCCGAGGCCTTGCTGGCCCAGCGCTATGGTGAAAAGTACCTGCAAGACCCGCAGGTGTCGCTGTTCATCAAGGAATTCACCACCCAGCGCATCACCATCGAAGGCGCGGTGCTCAAGCCGGGCATCTACCCGGTGACCGGGCAGATCACGCTGCTGCGCGCACTGGCGCTGGCCGGTGGTTATGCCCAGTACGCCGAGCTGGAACAGATCATGCTGTACCGCATGGGGGCCGACGGCAAGCAGGTGTCGCAAAGCTTCAATCTGGAGCAGGTGCGCGCCGGTGAAGTGCCCGACCCGCTGGTGCAGTCGGACGACGTGATCGTGGTCAAGCGCAACCCCAAGCGCACGGCGCTGCGCGATTCGCTGTTCCGCGACATCGTCGACACGATCAACCCCTTCTCCAACCGCTGAGGGGTGCCCCGGGAGGGCACGGTGGCGGGCCGGGTGCCACGCTACCGTCCCGCCCTGCGGATCACACGCCCCCTGCGCCTGCAGCTGTCACACCCTGTTCCGGTTATCTGAACCATGGCATCGAACGAACTGACCCCCCATCCGCAGCAGCCGCCGCAACCGCCCGGCGGTGCGCTGGCCATGCGCCAGGGCCACGCCCTGCAGACGGCGCTGTTGCAGCGCGAGGAGGCCGAAGCCCAGGCAGCCGCAGACGACGAGATCGACCTGCGGCAGATTCTGCGCACGCTGGCCAAACACAAGGGCATGATCGCCGGCATCACGCTGCTGGCGGTGCTGGCAGCGGCCATCTACACGCTGCGAGCGACGCCGCTGTACCAGTCGACGGTGACGCTGCAGATCGACCGCTCGGCACAGAAGGTGGTGGGCTTCAACACCGAGATGGAGGTGGACCAGGGCGCCGCCGCCGACCAGTTGCAGTTGCGCACGCAGACCGAGTTGCTTAAGAGCCGTTCACTGGCCGAGCGGGTGATCGACGAGCTGGGCCTGTACAAACGCGACGCCGCTGCCGTGCTGGGCGCTGCGGTACCGGCTGGCACGGGCGAAGAGCCCAACCCGCTGGACGCGGCCAACGCCGAGGTGCCGGAGCCGACCTTCTTCGCCATGCTGGCGAACAACTTCCGCCAGCTCTTCACGCCCGCCACCAACGACGAGCAGGCCATCGGCCGCGAAGAGACGATCAAGGAATTCCAGGAATCGGTGACGGTGGAGCCGGTGCGCAATTCGCGCCTGGTGGAAGTGCAGGTGCTCAACAGCGACCCGGCCCTGGCCGCGCGCATCGCCAACCAGATGGCCAAGGCGGCGATCACGGTGAGCCTGGAGCGGCGCATGGAGTCGTCGGTGTACGCGCGCCAGTACCTGGAAGACCAGATCAAGCAGGCCAAGGCCAAGCTTGAAGAGAGCGAACGCCAGATCAACGACTACGCCAAGAAGAACGAGATTCTCAATCTGGGCGACAAGGGCAACGCCACGGCGCAGACCTTTGTGGACTTCTCGGCCGCGCTGGCCAAGGCCGAGCAGGACCGCATTCGCGCCGAGGCGGTGTACAACGAACTGCGCAACCGCCCCGAAAGCGCCCCGCAGGTGCTGAACAACGAGGCGATCAAGACCTACAAGACCGAAAAGGCCCGCCTGGAAGCCGACTACGCCAAGAACCTGTCGATCTACAAGCCCGACTTCCCGGCCATGGTGCAGGCGCGGGCGCAGATTGCCGAGCTGGACAGCCGCATCAACACCGAGGTGGCCACCATCCTGGGCGGCATCAAGGCGCAGTACGAAGCGGCCAAGAGCCAGGAAGGCCTGCTGCGCACGCGCGTGGCGGCCACCCGCTCGGAAGTGCAGACTGTGCAGGACCGCAGCGTGGACATGAGCCTGCTGCAGCGCGATCTGGACACCAACCGCCAGATCTACGACACGCTGCTGCAACGCCTGAAGGAAGTGAGCGTGACGGCCAACATCGCCACCAACAACCTGTCCATCGTGGACGAGGCCAAGGTGCCGCTGTTCCCGCACAAGCCCAAGCCGCTGATCAACCTGGGCCTGGGCCTGGTGCTGGGCGCTTTCCTGGGCATGCTGGCGGCGCTGCTGCGCGAACAGCTGGACGATTCCATCAAGCACGCCGACGAGGTGGAAAGCTTCTTCCACCTGCCGCTGCTGGGCTGGATTCCGGTGACCAAGACCGCCAAGGGCAGCAACGAGGCGATCGCCCTGCAGACCCACACCGACCCGCGCGGCGCGTTCGCCGAGGCCTACCGCTCGATGCGCACGGCGCTGCAGTTCTCCACGCCCGAGGGCGCGCCCAAGCGCCTGATGGTGACGAGCTGCGGCAAGAGCGAGGGCAAGAGCACGACGGCGCTGGCGCTGGCGATCAACTTCGCGCAGCTGGGGCAGCAGGTGCTGCTGATCGACGCCGACATGCGCAAGGCTTCGCTGCACAAGTCGCTGCGCATGCCCAACGACAAGGGGCTGTCGAACCTGCTGTCGGGCGATGTGGCGGCCGAAAGCCTGATCCAGCCGACGGCGATTGCCAACCTGTCGGTCATGCTGGCCGGCCCGACGCCGCCCGATCCGGTGGAACTGCTGATGGGCCCCAAGCTGATGATGCTGCTGGACAAGGCGGCCGAGTTCGGCTTCTCGCAGGTCATCATCGACGGGCCGCCGCTGCTGGGCATTGCCGACGCCATCGTGCTGGGCAACCAGGTCCAGCACATCATCTTTGCGGTGAAGGCGGCAGAGACCAAGAAGTCGAGCATCAAGGACGGCCTGCGCCGCCTGCGCAACGCCGGGCTGGCGCCCATGGGCGTGGTGCTCACGCACGCGCGCCACGAACATTCGCCGGGTTACGGCTACGGCTACGAGAGCTACTACGGCTACGGCGACGACCACGCCGCCGGCGCCAAGCGCCCGAAGCTCGAACCGGGCCTGGCGCGGCCGGCCACCCCGGCACGCGCCGGCACCCCGGCCGCCTGATCCGGCACCGCGCACGGTATGGCCCGCGCCGCCGGCTCTGCCGCACCGATCGACGCCCAGGGCCTGCGCAAGGCCTTGCTGGACTTCGAGCGCACGCCGGGGCGCTTTGCGGTGGTGATGCGCGAGCCACGGGTGGTGTTTGAACACCCGCTGCCAGTGCTGCAACTGGCGGCCGGCCGCTCGGTGCCGGCCCTGCAGAGCCTGGG
>NZ_BSPB01000036.1:36513-36841 GCF_030160815.1 Hydrogenophaga electricum
CGCCGAACTGCGGCGCGCCGCGCGCTTTTTTGTGCGCACGGTGATGCTGCGGCCCGGCGCCGATCACTACAGCCTGCTGGGCCTGACGCCCGACGCCGACGCCGATACGCTGCGCGAGCACTACCGGCTGATGATCCGGCTGACGCACCCGGACTTCGCCTCGCCCGACGATCCCTGGCCGGCCGACGCGGCGTCGCGCATCAACATCGCCAACGACGTGCTGGGTTCGCCGGTGCGCCGATCGGCCTACAACGCCACGCTGGCCACGCCGGCGCCGGCCGAAGCCCCGGGCAGCAGCCGGCGCGCCGGGCCGGCCACGGTGCCGCCA
>NZ_BSPB01000037.1:0-35238 GCF_030160815.1 Hydrogenophaga electricum
TTCCTGGCCTACTACAACGCCCGCAGGCCTCACTCGGCACTGGGCTACAAGCCTCCAGCATCCCGGCTCTCCGGGAACAACCTATTGCAACTCAACATCTAGATGGCCCCCATGCGCCACCCCTGCGCGGGTCGCTGCCTCCCGAGGGGGCTGATCCGGCCTTGGGGTGGCCCGGCGCCGATCGTCTTTCTTCGCGTGTTGCCAGCGCCGGTTGACTCCCTCGCGACAATCGGCCCTTGCCGCGCCGCACAATCTTTCTAAAATCGCACGACCGTTCTTTTTTGAACCGTTTTCGCTTCACCCGAGGAGATTCCATGACCGCTGAGTACCAGGTCCACGGCGATGTGGCCGTCATCACGCTGAACAACCCGCCGGTCAACGGTCTGGGGCTGTCCACCCGCCAGGCCATCGTCGATGGGCTGGAGAAGGCCGAGAACGATCCGGCCGTCAAAGCCGTCGTGCTCACCGGCGCCGGCAAGGCCTTTTCGGGCGGCGCCGACATCCGCGAATTCGGCACCCCCAAGGCCATCCAGGAGCCCAACCTCCTGTCGGTGATCACCCGGGTGGAAAACACCACCAAACCCGTCGTCGCGGCCGTGCACAGCGTGGCCATGGGTGGTGGGCTGGAACTGGCGCTGGGCGCGCACTACCGCATTGCCGCGCCGGGCACCAACGTGGCCCTGCCGGAAGTCAAGCTGGGCCTGATCCCTGGCGCCGGCGGCACGCAGCGCCTGCCGCGCGTGCTGGGCGTGGAAGCCGCGCTGAACATGATCGTCAGCGGTGAGCCGGTCAAGAGCGAGATGCTGGCCCAGTTGCCCGGCCAGAAGCTGTTCGACAAGCTGGCCGCTTCGGCCGAAACCCTGGCCGAGGAAGCCCTGGCGTTCGCCCGTGACATGGCGGCCAAGCACGCCGACGGTTCCGCCTTCCCGCTGGTGCGCAACCTGCCCTGCAAGCACAAGGACGGCGACGCCTACTTCCAGTTCGCGCGCAACATGGTCAAGGGCATGAGCAAGAACTTCCCGGCGCCCGCCAAGTGCGTGGACGCCGTCGAAGCCGCGACCAAGAAGAAGTTTGCCGAAGGCATGGCTTTCGAGCGCGAGATCTTCATCAACCTGATGTGGACCGCCGAGTGCCGCGCGCTGCGCCACCTGTTCACCGCCGAGCGCGCCGCGAGCAAGATTCCCGACGTGCCCGAAGACACGCCGCAGCGCAAGATCGAGAAGGTTGCCGTCATCGGCGCCGGCACCATGGGTGGCGGCATCGCCATGAACTTCCTCAACGCCGGCATCCCCGTGATCATGCTGGAGATGAAGCAGGAAGCGCTGGACCGTGGCACCGGCGTGATGCGCAAGAACTACGAGGCGCAGGTCAAGAAGGGCAAGCTCAAGCAGGACAAATACGAGCAGCGCATGGCGCTGCTGAGCACCACGCTGAGCTACGACGACCTCAAGGACGCCGACCTCGTGATCGAGGCGGTGTTCGAGGAACTGGGCGTCAAAGAAGCGGTGTTCAAGGAGCTCGACCGCGTGATGAAGCCCGGTGCCATCCTGGCGTCCAACACCTCGACGCTCGACGTCAACAAGATCGCCCACTTCACGAAGCGTCCGCAGGACGTGGTCGGCCTGCATTTCTTCAGTCCGGCCAACGTGATGAAGCTGCTGGAAGTGGTGCGCGGTGACGCGACCGCCAAGGACGTGATGGCCACGGTGATGACGGTGGCCAAGAAGATCAAGAAGGTGGCCGTGGTGTCGGGCGTGTGCGACGGCTTCATCGGCAACCGCATGATCGAACAGTACGGCCGCCAGGGCGGTTTCCTGCTCGACGAAGGCTGCACCCCGGCCCAGGTGGACAAGGCGATCGAGAAGTTCGGTTTCGCCATGGGCCCGTTCCGCATGGGCGACCTGGCTGGCAACGACATCGGCTGGGCGATCCGCAAGCGCCGCTACCAGGAAAAGCCTGACATGAAGTACAGCAAGACCGCCGACCTGCTGTGCGAACTCGGCCGCTTCGGCCAGAAGGTGGGCAAGGGCTGGTACGACTACGTGCCGGGCAAGCGCGACGCCATCCCGAACGCCGAGGTCGAGCAGATGATTGTCGAGCACCGCAAGGCGCAGGGCATCACGCCGCGCAAGATCTCCGACGAAGAGATCGTGCAGCGCCTGGTGTTCTCGCTGGTGAACGAAGCCGCACACATCCTGGAAGAGGGCATCGCCAACAAGGCCAGCGACATCGACGTGGTCTACATCTTCGGCTACGGCTTCCCGGTGCACCGTGGCGGCCCGCTGAACTACGCCAACGAGGTGGGCCTGTTCAACGTGGTCCAGGCCATGAAGCGCTTTGCCAAGAACCCGCTGGACGACGCCAAGTTCTGGGAGCCCGCGCCGCTGCTCGCCAGGCTCGCCGCCGAAGGCAAAACGTTCTGATGACCGCACGCACACCGAATTGAGGAACCCATCATGACCAACGCCGTCATCGTTTCCACCGCCCGCACGCCCCTGACCAAGAGCTGGAAGGGCGCCTTCAACATGACCCACGGCGCCACGCTCGGTGGCCACGCGGTGCAGCACGCCGTGCAGCGCGCCGGCATCGACGCCGCCGAAGTCGAAGACGTGATCATGGGCTGCGCCAACCCCGAAGGCGCGACCGGCGCCAACATCGCGCGCCAGATCGCGCTCAAGGCCGGCTTGCCCATCACCGTCTCGGGCATGACCGTCAACCGCTTCTGCTCCTCGGGCCTGCAGACCATCGCCCTGGCCGCGCAGCGCATCATCGCGGGCGAAGGCTCGGTGTACGTGGCCGGCGGCGTGGAAAGCATCTCCTGCGTGCAGCAGGAAATGAACGTGCACATGCTCAAGGACCTCGCGCTGGAGAAGATCAAGCCCGAGATCTACTGGAACATGCTGCAGACCGCGGAGCAGGTGGCCAAGCGCTACAACATCTCCCGCGACGCCATGGACGAGTACGGCGCCGCCAGCCAACAACGGGCCACGGCCGCGCTGGAAGCCGGTCTGTTCAAGGCCGAGATCGCGCCCATCACCGTGACCGCCGGCGTGGCCGACAAGGTCATGGGCCTGATGACCAAGCAGGTCACGGTCGAGAACGATGAAGGCATTCGCGCCGGCACCACCAAAGAGGGCATCGCCGGCCTGCGCTCGGCGCTGCCCGGTGGCCTGGTCACGGCGGGCAACGCCAGCCAGTTCAGCGATGGCGCCGGCGCCTGCGTGCTGATGGACGAAACCCTGGCCGAGAAGAAGGGCCTGCAGGCGCTGGGCCGCTTCCTGGGTTTTGCCGTCGCCGGGTGCGAACCCGACGAAATGGGCATCGGCCCGGTCTTCGCGATCCCCAAGGTGCTGTCGCGCCTGGGCCTGAAGATCAGCGACATCGACCTGTGGGAACTCAACGAAGCCTTCGCCGTGCAGGTGCTGTACTGCCGCGACAAGCTGGGCATTCCGGCCGATCGCCTGAACGTCAACGGTGGCGCCATCGCTGTGGGGCACCCCTATGGCGTGTCGGGTCAGCGCCTGACCGGCCACGCCCTGATCGAAGGCAAGCGCCGCGGCGCCAAGCGCGTGTGCGTGACCATGTGCATCGGCGGCGGCATGGGCGCGGCCGGGGTTTTCGAGGTGTTGTAAGCATATCGGGCATCCCGCTCGCGTTGCTGTTGCCTATCTTCCCGTCACTCCCGCGAACGCGGGAGTCCAGTGGCTCAACGTCAGCTGTGCCTGGATGCCCGCGTTCGCGGGCATGACGGGTTTGTTACCCGACTAGGATGGACCGTCATGAGCCTGCGCCCCACCCTCGACTTCCTGCTTTACGACTGGCTGGGCGCCGAACGCCTGAACCAGCGCGAGCGTTTTGCCGACCACAACCGCGAAACCTTCGACGCGGTGCTCGACACCTGCGAGCGCATCGCGCGCGAAAAATTCGCGCCTTTCAACCGCCTGGTGGACACGCAGGAGCCGCAGTTCGACGGCGAAAAGGTCATCCTGCCGCAGGCGACCCACGACGCGCGCCTGGCCTATGCCGAATCGGGCATGCTGAGCGCCGCACAGGATGACGACATCGGCGGCATGCAACTGCCGTTTCTGGTCGAGTCTGCGGCCAACACCTTCTTTGCCAAAGCCTCGATCAGCATCGGCTCCAACCTGCTGACCACGGGCAATGCCAACCTGCTGATGGCGCACGGTACCGAGTTGCAGAAGCAGGTGTTCGCGCTCAACGAGTTCAACGGCCGCTTCACCGGCACCATGTGCCTGTCGGAGCCGCAGGCCGGCTCCAGCCTGAGCGACGTGGTCACGCGCGCCGTGCCCGATGGCGACGGCCATGAAACCGATCCGCTCGGGCCGCGCTACCGCCTCACCGGCAACAAGATGTGGATCTCCTCGGGCGACCACGAACTGGCCGAGAACATCGTGCACCTGGTGCTGGCCAAGATCCCGGGCGCCGACGGCAAGCCGGTGCCGGGTGTCAAGGGCATTTCGCTGTTCATCGTGCCCAAGCACCTGGTGGACACCGACGGTCGGCTCACCGGCGAGCGCAACGACGTGGCCCTGGCCGGTCTGAACCACAAGCTGGGCTGGCGCGGCACCACCAACACGCTGCTGAACTTCGGCGAAGGCAAGTACCCGGTGCGCGGCGGCGCGGGCGCCATCGGTTACCTCGTGGGCAAGCCCGGCGAGGGCCTGCGCTGCATGTTCCACATGATGAACGAGGCCCGCATTGCCATCGGCATGGCGGCCACGATGCTGGGGTACGCGGGCTATGAGGCCAGCCTCGACTACGCGAAGAACCGGCCGCAGGGCCGGCCCATGGGTGCGGCCGGCAAAGACCCGGCCCAGCCGCAGGTGCGCATCATCGAACACGCCGACGTCAAGCGCATGCTGCTGGCCCAGAAGAGCTACAGCGAAGGCGCGCTGGCGCTGGCGCTGTACGGGGCGCGCCTGATCGACGAGCAGCACACCGGCACGCCCGAAGCGGCTGACGAAGCGCGCCTGCTGCTGGAAGTGCTCACGCCCATCATCAAGAGCTGGCCCAGCGAGTTCTGCCTGGAAGCCAATTCGCTGGCGATCCAGATCCACGGCGGCTACGGCTATACGCGCGACTTTGCGGTCGAGCAGTACTGGCGCGACAACCGGCTGAACATGATCCACGAGGGCACGCACGGCATCCAGGCCATGGACCTGCTGGGTCGCAAGGTGCTGATGGAAAACGGCCGCGGTCTGCAGCTGCTGGCGGCCCGCATCAACGCCACCATCGAGCGCGCCATCCAGGTGCCCGATCTGGCGGCCCACGCCAACGCGCTGGGCCAGGCTTTGCAGGCCGTGGGTGCGGCCACCAAAGCCGCCTGGGCCACGGCCAACCCGACCGAGGCGCTGGCCAATGCCGTGCCCTACATGCAGGCCTTCGGCCACACGGTGCTGGCCTGGGTCTGGCTCGACGTGGCCCTGGTCGCGCACGCGGCGGCGGCGTCGCCTGCGCGTCAGGGCCGGCTGGCGGCCGCGCGCTATTTCTTTCACTATGAGCTGCCGCGCATCGGGGCCTGGCTCCAGGTCGTGCGCGAACGCGATCTGACCTGCGCCGAGTTGCCCGACGACGCTTTCTGACGAATCCAAGGAGACACCTGACATGACCCGCACCATCCAGCAACTTTTCGACCTCAAGGGCAAGACCGCCCTCGTGACCGGCGGCTCGCGCGGTCTGGGCCTGCAGATGGCCCACGCGCTGGGTGAAGCCGGCGCCCGCGTGGTGATCAGCTCGCGCAAGGCCGCCGACCTCGAAGCCGCCACCGCCGAGTTGCAGGCCGCCGGCATCGACGCCCGCTGGATCGCCGCCGACTGCCAGGACGAAACCCAGATCAAGCACCTGGCCGACGAGACCCTGCAGCGCGTGGGCGACGTGGACATCCTGGTCAACAACGCAGGCGCCGCCTGGGGCGCGCCGGCCGAAGACCACCCTGTCGACGCCTGGGACAAGGTGATGGACCTGAACGTGCGCAGCTACTTCATCCTGAGCCAGCTCATCGCCAAGGGCAGCATGATCCCGCGCCGCACGGGCAGCATCATCAACACCGCGTCCATCGCGGGCCTGGGTGGCAACCCCAAGGGCATGAAGACCATCGCCTACAACACGTCCAAGGGTGCTGTGATCAATTTCACGCGCGCGCTGGCGGCCGAGTGGGGTGCCCACGGCATTCGCGTGAACGCGATCTGCCCGGGCTTCTTCCCCAGCAAGATGACGGTCGGCACGCTCAAGGCCATGGGCGAGGACAAGCTGGCGGCCAACGCCCCGCTGGGCCGCCTGGGCGACGACGAAGACCTCAAGGGCATCACCCTGCTGTACGCGGCCGACGCCGGCAAGCACATCACCGGCCAGTGGCTGGCGGTGGACGGTGGGGTGAGCATCATCACCGGGGGGTGATCGAGGGCTCCCCCCTGCGCCGCCGGAGGCGGCTTCCCCCCTCTGTGGCGCGGCTGCGCCGCTTCGAAGGGGGACGGTATCTCGGGCCGGCAAAGCCGGACCCTTGATACCCTGCGACGAAGACATTGCGCGCCATCGGTTGTATCGTCCACCCATGAAATTTGAAGTCCGTATTCCTTTTGTCGAACTCCTGGGTTTTGAGCTGCTGAAGTTCGGGGAGGGCGAGGCAGAGATCCGCTTCCGGCCCTCTGACGACCACCTCAATTCCTTCAGCGTGGTCCATGGCGGGGCCAGCATGACCCTGCTCGACGTGGTGATGGCGCACGCGGCGCGGTCTGTGGAGGCTTCCATGGGCTGCGTCACGATCGAGATGAAGACCAGCTTCACCCGCGCGGCCCAGGGCGAGCTGATCGCCAAGGGGGCGCTGCTGCACCGCACGGCCACCATGGCCTTCACCGAAGGCCGGGTGCTCGACGCCCAGGGCCGGCTGTGCGCCCATGCCACCGGCACCTTCAAGTACGTGCCGCGCCTGCCTGTGGGGGGCAAGGCCACCCAGCCCCTGAACACCATCCAGACCGATTGATCCTGCTGCCTGTCGGCAGCTTTCACACACCGGAGACAAGACCATGCCCACCAACCGCCAGATCCTGCTCGACAACCGCCCCCAGGGCGAAGCCACCACCGCCAACTTCAAGCTCGTCAGCGTGGACACCCCCGCGCTGCAGCCTCAGGAGGTGCTGGTGCGCCACCACTACCTGAGTCTCGACCCCTACATGCGCGGCCGCATGAACGACAGCAAAAGCTACGCCGCGTCGCAGCCGCTGGGCGAGGTGATGATCGGCGGCACCGTGGGCGAAGTGGTCGAATCGCAGCACCCCAGGTACCAGCCCGGCGACAAGGTCGTCGGCATGGGTGGCTGGCAGGAATACAGCGTGGTCGACGCCTCGCAACCCGGCGCGCTGCGCAAGGTCGACACCGCCCAGGTGCCGCTGTCGTACTACCTGGGCGCGGTCGGCATGCCCGGCGTGACCGCCTGGTACGGGCTGGTGAAGATCATTGCGCCCAAGGCCGGTGACACCGTGGTGGTGAGCGCGGCCACAGGGGCCGTGGGCAGCGCCTTCGGCGCGCTGGCCAAGGCGCGCGGCTGCCACGTGGTGGGCATTGCCGGTGGCGCCGAGAAGTGCCAGTACGCGGTGCAGGAGCTGGGCTTCGACGCCTGCGTCGACTACCGCCCGCACAAGGACATGTACTCGCTGGCCAAAGCGCTCAAGGAAGTGGCGCCCAAGGGCATCGACGGCTACTTTGAAAACGTCGGCGGCATGGTCATGGACGCGGTGATGCTGCGCATGAACGCCTTCGGCCGCATCGCCCTGTGCGGCATGATCGCCGGCTACGACGGCCAGCCCCTGCCGATGGCCAACCCGGCGCTGATGCTGATCAACCGCCTCAAGGTGGAAGGCTTCATCGTCAGCGAACACATGGAAGTCTGGCCCGAGGCGCTGGCCGAACTGGCCGGTCTGGTGGCGCAGGGCAAGCTGCGTCCGCGCGAAACCATCTCGCAAGGCATCGAGTCCGCGCCCGAAGCTTTCCTGGGCCTGCTCAAGGGCAAGAATTTCGGCAAGCAACTGGTCAAGCTGGTCTGAACGGCCTAGCCGCGTAGTGCCCCTGACGGAGGTTCCATGTCCGAGCTGATCCTGCACCACTACCCCATGTCGCCGTTCGCCGAGAAGGCGCGGCTGATGCTGGGCTTCAAGGGCCTGGCCTGGCACAGCGTGTTCATTCCCAGCGTCATGCCCAAGCCCGACGTGGTCGCGCTCACCGGGGGCTACCGGCGCACGCCGCTGCTGCAGATCGGGGCCGATATCTGGTGCGACACCGCGCTCATCGCCACCGTGCTGGAGCACCGCCAGCCCGCGCCGGCGCTGTACCCGGCGGCGCTCAAAGGGCTGGCGCGCGTGGTGGCCGAATGGGCCGACAGCGACCTGTTCTGGGCCGCCATGGGCCACAACCTGAGCCCGAAGGGCGCGGCCGCACTGTTCGGCAGCCAGCCGCCCGCCGTGGGCCAGGCCTTTGCCGCCGACCGCGGCGCCATGAGCGCGGGCATGACCCGGCTGCGTCCGGGCGACGCCGTCTCGGCCTACCGCAGCTATCTGCGCCGCCTGGCGCACATGCTGCACGACCAGCCTTTCCTACTCGGCGACGCGCCCTGTATCGCCGACTTCGCCGTCTACCACCCGCTGTGGTTCACCCGCGTGGTGAACCCGGCGGTGGCAGGCATCCTCGACGCCACGCCCGGCGTGCTGGCCTGGATGGACCG
Organism: Hydrogenophaga electricum; assembly: GCF_030160815.1. Lineage (NCBI taxonomy): Bacteria > Pseudomonadati > Pseudomonadota > Betaproteobacteria > Burkholderiales > Comamonadaceae > Hydrogenophaga > Hydrogenophaga electricum. The sequence continues at coordinate 8,735 of NZ_BSPB01000037.1, forward strand.
CATGGCCGCACTGGGCCACGGCCAGGCCGCCAAGATGAGCGCGGCCGACGCCATCGCCGTGGCCGCCGCGGCCGAACCCGCGCCGCTGCCCGACGAGGCCTTCCAGGACGACCACGGCATTCCCCTGGGCAGCCTGGTCACGGTGTCGGCGCAGAGCTTCGGCCAGGAACCGACCGAAGGCATCCTGCGCGCGGCCACCCGCACCCACTACACGCTGGAGCGCACCGACGAGCGCGCCGGGCGCGTGCACGTGCACTTCCCGCGCATCGGCTACGTGCTGCGCGCGGTGCGCCCGGAAGGCCGCGCTTGAGCGGACGCACCGTGCTGGCGCCGGCAGACGGCATCGTCTGGCGCTGCCTGCCGTTTTCCGCGCTGGCCGCCGACACGCTTTACCGCTTGCTGCGCCTGCGCTCCGAGGTCTTCGTGGTGGAACAGCAATGCGTGTTCCTCGACATGGACGACCTCGACGCCCACTGCCTGCACCTGCTGGGGGAGTCGGTGGACGGCAGCGGCCGGGTGCAACTGCAAGCGTCCGTGCGGCTGGTGCCTGCGGGGCGGGCGTTTGCCGAAGCCAGCATCGGCCGGGTGGTGACGGCCCCGGCGGCGCGCGGCGGTGGCCTCGGGCACCGGCTCATGGCCGAAGCGGTGCGCCAGCTCGAAGCCCTCTGGGGGCCGCAGCCCATCCGCATCGGCGCGCAGGCGCATCTGGAAGCGTTCTACCAGCGGCACGGCTTCGTGTCCGATGACAAGCCCTATGTCGAAGACGGCATCCCGCATCTGGAGATGCTGCGCCGCTGACCCCTCATCACCCAGGCAACAAGGAGACTTTTCATGATCACGGATTTCCAGGGCAAGACCGCCGTTCTCACCGGCGCCGGCTCGGGCTTCGGCCTCGAATGCGCGCGCATCGGTGCCGGGCTGGGCATGAACCTCGTGCTGGTCGACGTCCAGCAGGACGCGCTCGACAAGGCCCAGGCCGAGCTGGAGGCCACGGGTGCGGCCGTGCTGGCGCGCAAGGTTGATGTGGCCGACGCCGCGCAGATGGAGGCCCTGGCGCAAGCGGTGAAAGCGCGCTTTGGCGCCCCGCATTTCGTCTTCAACAACGCGGGCGTGGGCTCGGGCGGCCTGATCTGGGAAAACTCCGTGCGCGACTGGGAATGGGTGCTGGGTGTGAACGTCTGGGGCGTGATCCACGGCGTGCGCCTGTTCACGCCGATGATGCTCGAAGCCGCGGCGGCCGATCCGGCGTACCAGGGCCACATCGTCAACACCGCCAGCATGGCCGGCCTGCTGACCCCGCCCAACATGGGCGTCTACAACGTCAGCAAGCACGCGGTGGTGAGCCTGAGCGAAACCCTGTACCAGGACCTGCGCCTGGTGACCGACCAGATCGGCGCCAGCGTGCTGTGCCCATACTTTGTGGCCACCGGCATCAGCCAGAGCCACCGCAACAAGCCCGGCGATCTGGCCGGCGAAAAACCCACACCCAGCCAACTCATCGGCCAGGCCATGACCGAAAAGGCGACCTCGGCCGGCAAGGTGACGGCGGCGGAGGTGGCGCAGCGCGTGTTCCAGGCGCTGCGCGACGACCAGTTCTACATCTACAGCCATCCCAAGGCGCTGGGCAACGCGCAGTCGCGCTTTGACGCCATCGTGGCGGGCACCAACCCGCCCGACCCATTTGCCGAGCGGCCGGAGGTGGGTGTCGGCCTGCGCCAGGCGCTGCGCGCCGGCTAACACCGCGCCCCGGTTTCTGCCGGTCGCGGCCTGAACGCACCCCGGTTGCGCGGGGTTGCCCGGCAGGGCCGTGTCGCGGTGCGCGCGAGCCGCGACAATACGTGGGATGCTTTCCCGTTATCTGAAAATGGCCCTCGTATTGGGCCTGCTCTCCGCCATCGGCCCGTTCGCCATCGACATGTACCTGCCCGCGCTGCCCGACATCGGCCGCAGCCTGGGTGCCGAGGTGGGCGCCGTGCAGCTCACGCTGACCGCCTTCTTCCTTTCCATCGGCCTGGGCCAGTTGCTCTACGGCCCGGTGTCCGACCGTTTCGGGCGCAAGCCGCCGCTGTACTTCGGGCTCGGTCTGTTCACGCTGGCCAGCATCGGCTGCGCGCTGGCCACCGACGTGCACACCCTGGTGGTCCTGCGCTTCCTGCAAGGCCTGGGGGCCGCTGCCGGCATGGCGATTCCGCGCGCCATCGTGCGCGACCTGCACACCGGTGCCGACGCCGCGCGGCTGATGGCGCTGCTCATGCTGGTGTTCAGCGTCTCGCCCATCCTGGCCCCGCTGGCCGGCAGCGCGGTGATCGCGCTCACCGGCTGGCGCGGCGTGTTCTGGGCCGTGGCGGTGGCCGCCGTGGCCGGTTTGCTGCTGGTGCGCGGCGCGCTGAGCGAAACGCGCACGCCGGCCGACCGTGTCGGCGGCAGCCCGGGCGAGGTGCTGCGCGCCTACGCGCTGCTGCTGCGTGACCGGCACTACATGGGGCTGGTGCTGATCGGCGCGCTCGCCATGTCGGGCTTCTTCGTCTACCTGGCCGGCTCGCCCTTCGTGCTGATCAACCACTACGGCCTGTCGCCCACCGAATACAGCCTGGCCTTTTCGCTCAACGCGCTGGCCTTCATCGGCGCGGCGCAGTTCACCGGCTGGCTGGGGCGGCGCTTTGGCCTGGCGGCGCTGGCGCGCGTGGCGGCCACCGCCTCGGGCGTGGTGATGGCGCTGCTGCTGGCCTACTACCTGGCCGGGGGTGACCGGCTGGCCGTGCTGATGACGCTGTACTTCATCGCCAGCGCCTTCATGGGGCTGGTGATTCCCACGGTGTCGGTGCTGGCGCTGGAAGAGCACGGCGCACTGGCGGGCACGGCGTCGGCCCTCATGGGCACGCTGCAGATGCTGTGCGGCGCGGTCGCCATGGGCGTGGTCGGCCTGTTTGCCAACGGCGAGCCCTTGCCCATGGTGATCGGCATGGCGGTGGGCGCGCTGTCTGGCGTGGCGCTGGCCTGGGGCACCCTGGGCGGGCAGCGGCCGGCGCCCGCCGTGCAGCGGGTGCGCGGATGACCGCACCCGAAGGCGCCGACGGCCTGCCCCCCGCGCAGCGTTGGCGCGCCGTGCTGGTGCTGGTGCTCGGCCTGGTGCTGGCCGTCATCGACACCAGCATCGTCAACATGGCGCTGCCTGCCATCGCGCGCGAGATGCAGGCCCCGGCCTCGCAGGCCATCTGGGTCGTCAACGCCTACCAGATCGCGGTGCTGGTGATGCTGCTGCCGCTGGCCTCGCTGGGCGACCGGCTGGGTTACCGCCGCGTCTACCTCGTCGGCATGGTGCTGTTCGTGCTCGCCTCGCTCGCGGCGGCGCTGGCCACCAGCGTGGTCACGCTGGCGCTGGCGCGCGGTGTGCAGGGGCTGGGCGCCGCCGGGGTGCTGAGCGTGAACACCGCGCTGGTGCGGCTGGTGTACCCGCGCCACCGGCTCGGCCGTGGCATCGCGCTCAATTCCATGGTGGTGGCCGCGTCGACCATGGCCGGCCCGGCGGTGGCGGCGGGCATTTTGTCGGTGGCTTCGTGGCCCTGGCTGTTCGTGATCAACCTGCCGCTGGGCGCCATCACCGTCTGGCTCGGGCGCCGGGCGCTGCCGGCCAACCCGCCGCCGGCCGGCGACCAGGGCCGCATCGCGCCGCTGGATGTGGTGCTCAACGTGCTGATGTTCGCGCTGCTGTTCCTGGCGGTCGAACAGCTCGGTGTGCGCGGCTCGGCACCGGGTGCGCCGCCGCTGCGCGGCTGGGTGCTGCTGGCGGCCGGCGCGCTGGTGGGCGTGGTCTACCTGCGCCGCCAGGCCCGGCAGGCCGCGCCGCTGCTGGCCGTGGACCTGCTGCGCCTGCCGGTGTTCGCGTTGTCCATGCTGTCGTCCATCGGCGCCTTCAGCGCCCAGATGCTGGGCTCGCTGGCGCTGCCCTTCCTGCTGCTCGAAGTGCAGGGCCGTTCGCCCATGGACGCCGGGTTGCTGCTGACCAGCTGGCCCATCGCCACCGTGCTGGTGGCGCCGGTGGCCGGGCGCCTGATCGGGCGCTTTCCGGCCGGCTGGCTGGGCGGCGCCGGCATGGTGATCTTTGCCGCCGGCCTGATGCTCATGGCTGCGCTGCCGGCCGACGCCAGCGGCGCCCAGCTGTTCTGGCGCATGGCGCTGTGCGGCGGCGGCTTTGCGCTGTTTCAGGCGCCCAACAACCACACCATCGTCACCACCGCCCCGCTGCACCGCAGCGGCGCCGCCAGTGGCATGCTGGGCACGGCGCGCCAGACCGGGCAGATCCTGGGGGCGGTGTTGCTGGCGGCGATCTTCTCGATCTGGCCACAGCACGACGGCTTCAGCGAATCGGTCGCGCTCTGGGTGGCCGGTGGGCTGGCGCTGCTGGCCGGGGTCAGCAGCTCGCTGCGTGTGCGCGCCGGTGGCGGGCCCGACGCCGGGGGCTCAGGCGCCGGGCCGCTGCGCCAGGTGGGCTGACACGCCCTCGGCCAGCGCCCGCGCCGACAGCGGCGCGCAGCCCTCAGCCTTGTTGCTGATGGTGATGTAGGCGTTCTGCCCGGCGCCGGTGATGCCGCAGGCCGTGCGCACCAGCAGGGCCCGCGTGTCGGCGTCCACGTCGTGGATGCGGTCGTACGGGCCGTATTCGCGCTGCGCGTCTTCGTAGCCGTAGGCGCCGTGCAGCGGGTTCAGGTTCCAGCGGCAGACCATCGGCCCGGGCCAGAGCGCGCGCAGCAGCGGCAACTGCTCGGCCAGGCGCGGCATCTTGGCGTGCAGGCCCAGGCAGTAGGTGGCACCGGTCTCCTTGAGCACGGCCGCCAGTTGCGGCGCCACGGTGGGCGAGAGCCATTCCGGGTCGCGCACCTCCACCGCCACCACGCCGTCGGGCGTGGCACTGCGCACATCGGGCAGCGCGCGCAGCATCGTGCGCAACCGCTCCAGCAGCAGCGGCAGGCGCTGCAACTGCACAAACGGCAGCGGGCTGAGCTGGAACACCAGCGCGCCCACCTTGTCGCCCAGGCCGGCCAGCGCCGGGGTGATGAATTCGCTGACGGCCAGCGCCGGGTCCAGAAACGCCGGGTTGGGCTGGCGGCCCTTGCCGTCCTCGCCGCGCACCTGCGCGTCGGTCACCAGTGCCGGCGCCTTGACCACGAAGCGGAAGTCGTCGGGCACCTGGGCCGCGTAGCGCTCGAACTGCGCTTCGGTCAGCGGGCGGTAGAAACTGCGGTCGATGCAGACGCTGCGCAGCAGCGGGTGCTGGCCGTAGGCGGTGAGGCCGTGTTTGGACAGCGTGGCGTCGGTGTAAGGGTGGTCGTCCCACACGATGCCGGCCCAGCCCGGGTAGCTCCACGACGAACTGCCCAGCCGCAGCCGTGCGGGCAGGGCGGTCGCCAGCGCCGCCAGCTCGGGGCCGTGCGCGGCGGGCCGCACATCGTCCGCCCGGCGCCGACGCGGCACGGGGCTTTCGCTGGCCGGGGCGTCGGGTTTGCCGGGTGGCGTGGGCGGGGGCGGCGGCGCGGCGTCGCCGAACAGGTCGTCTTGCATCGGGCGTTGAGGGCGGTTCGGGCGATGGTAGCGGGCCGGCGACGCCCCACAGACGCCCCCATGAACGATGATGCGGGCTCACCCACCTCTACCCACCGTCACCCCCACAGCAGACCGGAGCGCCATCTGGATGACCCCCCTGGACCACGGCAGCGGCCACACCCTGTTTGACACCACGCTGGGCCCCTGCGGCATCGCCTGGGGGCCGGTGGGCATCACCGCCGTGCAGTTGCCCGAGCTGATGCCCGAGGGCACGCGGGCGCGGCTGCTGCGCAGCCTGCCCCGGCCGGTGCCCGAAGCCGTGCCACCCCCGGCGGTGCAAGCCGCCATCAGCGGCGTGCAGGCCCTGCTGGCCGGCCGCGCGACCGGCACCACGGCCGACCTGCGCCACCTGGTGCTCGACATGTCGCGCCTGTCCGCCTTCCACCAGCGGGTTTACGAGCGCACCCGCGCCATCCCGCCCGGCCAGGTGCTGACCTACGGCGAACTGGCGGCCGAGCTGGGCGACAAAGGCCTGGCCCGCGCCATTGGCCAGGCACTGGGCGCCAACCCCTTCGCGCCCGTGGTGCCCTGCCACCGTGTGCTGGCGGCGGGCGGCAAAGCGGGCGGGTTTTCCGCCATGGGCGGCGCTGTGACCAAGTGGCGGATGCTGGAGACGGAGGGCTATCGGCCGGGTGGGGACGCGTCGCTGTTCGATTGAACGCTGTTACCGCTTTCAAACGCTGCGCGCACCGCGCTGACCAGCCGCTCGTGCACACCATAGTGCGCGCCGCCTTCTTCAAAAATCGCCGGCAGCTCCTGCCGCAGCTTGCCGCTGACCACCCACTGGCTCTGGTGAAGCGAACGGATGATGCGGTCCGCGTCGGCGTCCGGCATCTCCACCCAGCGCTTGATGGCGGTGCGCGCCGCGTCGTGCTGTCGCAGTAACAGCGCCTCCTGCGCCATCTCGTGCTCCACCGTCTGGCGCAGCAGCTCGCTCAGGTAGCGCGTGTGCGCGGTCAGGTCCAGATAGCGCCAGACGTGCTGCGCGTCGTCGGCCTGCAGGAACTCGAAGTTCGTCTCCACCCTGTCGGCGCACACCCGTTGCTGCCCGAAGCGGTAGCCGTCGGCATAGGCCTGCATGAACGGGCGGGACACCACTTCCAGCACCTGGTCGTACTGCGCCCGGCCTTTGGCCGAACCAGCAATCGTGGCCGACACCGGCACCACGATGCTCGGCGGCACCACCTGGTCCGCCGCCAGCAAATGGTTCACCAGAAAGCGGTGCACTCGCCCGTTGCCGTCGGCCAGCGGGTGCAGATAGACAAACGCGAACGACACCGCCGCCGCCCGCGCCACGCTGTTCGCGCCCCGCGTGCGCCGCTCGGTCAGCCGCAACGCGTCCAGCATGCCGGGCACCATGTCTTCGCCCGGCGCGATGTAGTGCACCAACTGCGCGCGAAAACTGCTCTGCCCCACGAATATCGGTGACTGCCGGATGCCCACGCGCAGCGCGCGCGGCCCCAGCACCGCATGCTGCAAGGTCAGCAGGTGCTCGGGCGACATGGGGTCGTCCAGCCGGCCGCTGAACTCGCCGATGGCCGCGGCAAAGCGGCGCACCTTGTCGTCCTGGTCGGCCTCGTGCTCCACGGCAAAGCTTGCGCGCGACTCTTTGAAGGTCAGCCAGGCCGCGCTGCGCAGCAGCTCCAGGCCATAGGTGTCGTCCAGCCGCTGCACACCGGCCGCCACGTCGTACAACCAGCCGCGCTCGGCCTCCGGCCCCAGGTAGACCAGCGGGCAGAACGCCGGCGAGCCGGGCAGGTTGTCGTTGACGCGCCAGCGCCGCACCCGCTCGGGCCGAGGCGCGGCAAGGTACTGCCCGCCGTCGATCGCGTCGACATAGCCCATGTTGGCCGCCGTGTCGGGCACATCCAGCCGCCGCCCGGTGAACCACTCATACAAAAAAGCGGTGCGGCGCGCGTAGCGGCCTGTGGGTTCGTCCCGCACCCAGGCCGCCACCTCGGCCGGGTCCAGCACGGAAAACAGGCGCGAGAAGAACTCGAAGTGCAGCCGCTCGTACTTCAGCCCGAACTCGAAATGCCCCAGGAAATTGTCGGCCGGCTGGTACTGGGCCGGCCAGGTCAGCACCTCGTGGCCGTCGACCACCTCGCGCTGACGCACGGCCCCCAGGCGGCTGCGGCTGTACAGAGGCTGCACGTGGCGGATGCTGTGGACTTGGGCCAGGCGTTGGAAACCGAGGAGGGTGTCGGCCATGGTGGTATTGGGGTAGAAAACATTCTATTTTGATAGAAAAATCTAGGATTTCTATCAAAATATTAGATTAAGCCTCGACTGACTAAGCTACTGCGCGGGGCTCGCAGTGGGGCTCCAGCAGGTAAGGAAGCTGAACCGGTTGCCAACTTGTGACAAGACGTTGCAGAATGACCGTTCGAACAAACAACAACCAATAACGTTCCAGACCAGAGGGAGGCTATGGTCCATCAACATTCGACATTCCAGCAAAGCAGTCCTAAACCATCAGGCTGCGAGACTTCGGCATTCGAGTTCCCCAAGAAGCTTTCATCCGATTCGCTGTACGGGTGCACGAAAGCACCATGGCTTACGTTCAGGTCGCATTTTTCGAGAAGGAGCTTAAAACGCGTGCTTACGGGGTCGGTGCGACTTAGTATCAATCGGCTCACCTGTGGAACAGGCCACTCAAGTCGGTCGAGATGCTTGGCTTGACAGTTTGATACACAAGCTCGACCAATGAGTTGGATAAATATGAATGAAATATCTATCCAGAAAATATGCATCTACCAAAATGTGGGTGCATGTGGCTTGTGTTTGTGCCATTTTGGTTGAGTATTTGGTTTTACGTATTGTACGTCTAGATGAAAATTAATTTGGTGAGGGCGATTAAATGAGTTTTCGAGACATCGAGTTTGGGCGCACATCCGGTGAGGCAGAAGCTGCAGAGCTTCCGCATCTTGTTGCAGACGGCTACTTTGATGCAGGATTCTTGGAGCCGCTTACGTCTCAGAGGAATTGGCTAGTTCTCGCAAGGAAAGGGGCCGGGAAATCTATTCTTGGGGAAAAAATCAAGCAACTAGTCACGTCGACTGCACCTAGCTCGTCTGTGGCACTCACTCATCTTGCCGATTTTCCATTTAAAACATTCTCTCATCTCATGCCTGCGACGGTTGAGAAGGCTTCGCGTTATCCTGCGTCTTGGTCGTGGCTGCTTTGTCTTCAAATTATTGATTTGCTAAGAGGAAATTCTGAGGCGAATAAGCCGATCAATGTCAATGCTAATGGGGCGATCGAGCAACTGGAAGTGCTGGGGTTGTTGCCAACAGCTGATCTGCAAAAGCTTGTGGTTCGTTCTTCAAAATCAGGGTTTAAGGCTCAAATTCCAAAACTCCTTGAGTATTTCAATGAGTCCACTGCGGCAAACACGCCCCTTGATCTGGCATTTCTAAATCTTTTGTCAAATCTCAAAGAGCTGATTGCTGGTTACTCCTTTAATGGCAATCAATTCTTAATCATCGATGGTCTGGATGATATTCTAACCAAGGAGGCTGTGCAGTACGAGACACTTTCCGCACTAATATTTGAAACCTCTCGTCTAAATGCTTTCTTTAAAAGTAAGAGGTTGCCAATTTGGATTGTCGTTTTGTGTCGTACCGATATTTATGAGGTGCTTCCCGGCGCCAACAAGAACAAAATTCGTCAGGACTCTTGTGTGGAGTTGGATTGGTATCCCCCTTCAGGCGATGTTGAGCAATCTAAGCTTCTTGAGTTGGCCAACCTTCGTGGATGTCTATCGCTTAAGCGTGAAATAGATGTGTTTAGAGATTTTTTGCCAGTAACGATGGAGCATGGTATTCCAGTCAAGAAGTATCTAACCGACCTGACGCGCCATACCCCTCGCGACTTCATTGCCTTATTAACTCATATTCAAAGGTTCTCAAGAGGTGCGGTAGTTTCTCGTGCCGAAATCATAGATGGTGCAAAATCGTATTCTGAAAAGTATTTTCTTCCTGAGATTAAGGATGAGCTTGTTGGGTACGTCTCTCCCCGTGAGCTCGAGATTTTTTTGAATGCTGTCGGTGAGATCCATGAGCGTGCTTTCACCATGGAGAAGCTTGAGCAAGTAGCTGTTCCTTTGGGTTTGCAGAAAGCAAAGCTAGATGTATTGATGCATGCGCTTTTTGCCGCGAGCGCAATTGGCATGACATGGCGGGACCGGCATACGCGTCAGAATAAATTCGAGTTCAAATTTCGCAATCCAAACTCTAATTTCAATAGCGGTCGTACTGTTGTTCTGCACAAAGGTTTGTGGAAGGCTTTAAACATTAGTTAAGTTACGCGTGACGGGTTTGTCTGCCAAATAAAGCGGTTGGTTGATTGGCTTTTGGGGATTGGTTTGTTTTTTTTCAGGTATTTCTTGCATATCTTCCGCGATCCATTTGGCGTTCAGGCGGGCCGCTTTAGATGGTCATCGAGCTCTAGATTTATTTCTTTGAGTGATCATAGACTATCTAAGTTAGCCCAGGATGGTCAGCGTTGCCACCGGTCCTGGACTCCTTGAGTTCAATGGTCAGGCCCCGCGCAGGTCCAACCCTGACTCATCAACGCTGGCTGCACGCGGTGGTGGAAATCTTTCTCTCTGTTGCTGTGTAACGCGGTGTCGGAGGAACCCGGTTGGCCATGATGGTCGATCAAGCCCGTCGCAAGGTGAGATGGGGTGGGTGAAGAGATCAGCTCAGACGGCTTTGCTTTTTGTTCAACCGGGTGGCTTCATCAAACGGTGCGTGGTCGCGCAGCGTGGCGTAGCAGATGCACTTCATATACTGTGAACTTTTTACTTCAGGGGGTTTCGATGCGGTTGACAGCCCGTTTTTCTGCTCATGCCATTTCTGCTTTGGGATTCGTGGTGGCGTTGACCGCCTGTGCGATCTCCCGCGGACCAGCGGTTGACCAGCCCGGCGAATTCACCGGAAAGATCGTCGGACCGATGGAGTTCGGCCAGCCGGCCGAAGGCGCGGGGCTCAAGGCCTACGGTCTTGAACTGGCCAAGCCTCTCAGCCTCAATGACAAGGCCGAGTGCGGCGAGCAGACGGTATCCGTGTTCGCCGTGGAGAGTTCTGACGTTGCGCGATTTGTGGGCAAGACCGTTGTGCTCAAGGCGACGCCCTACTGCCGCGTGAGTCGTTCGGGCAAATACCACCTTAAAGACGTATCGGTTCGCTGACACCTGTCACGACAGACCGTACGGGGCGTGGCGCATCGCCAGTCTGCCAATTTAAGGGAGCAAACAACATGAGTGACCCCAGCAAGATCACCGGTTTGATCCGGACTGAAGGCACCACCCGCGTCTACCAGATGGACGATGGGTCGGTCGAGACACGAGAAGGCGGGACCGTCTCGTGGCGCAACAACAACCCGGGCAACCTCAAGTTCGAATACGCGAACAGTGCCGACAAGACCGTCCACGCCTCGCGCACCAAAGACGCAGCGCTGGCGGCGGCACAGGGTCGTTACCAGGGTGTCGTGGCGCTGGACCAATGGGGCAATGCCATCTTCGAGAGCGAAGTTGCGGGCCGGGCTGCCAAGGGGCAGTTGCTTCGCAAAACACACGGCGACAAGGCTATTCCCGAGATGCTGAAAAGCTACGCCGTCGACGACTACACCGGCAAGGCCAACACCGACGCCTACGCGAGGTCGGTCTACGCCGAAGGCGATCGCCAGGGCGTCGACCTGCGCGACAAGAAAATCAAAGACCTCAGTCCGCAGGAATTCGAGGCCTTGCTCGACGGCATGAAAAGGGTCGAAGGCTTCAGGGAAGGCACCGTTACGCGAACCCGGCCACATGCAGAACCGAATGCCCCGTCGCTGCGTCCTGAACAACAACCCGCTGCTGACCCTCAGCCCACCGGTGCCCCTGCGAACGAGCCCCTTTCTCACCGACTCTCGCTACAGAGTCTGCGCCTGATCGACGACAGCCAGCAGCACGTTCGCAACCTCTCTGACCGTCACCAATTGCCTTGGGATCAGGGCATGGACAACACCGTGCATGCGCTGGCACTACAGGCCCGCAAGCAGGGCATGACGGGCATTACCCATCTGAAGGTCGAGCACGGGCAGATCCACTTTGTCCAATTCGACGGCGTCACCATCCAGGAAGGGCACCTCGATGCTCGCGCAGCCGCCAACACCGACGCGGCCAACACCACGCTTCAGATGGCACAACTGGACCATGCCGTCGTGGAGGTGGGAACCCATGCGGTAGCGGCCCCTTCGCTGGATTTGGCAGCCCGCAGCCGCTGATAGGCCCACCCAGGTACCCAGCAGGGTCTGCAAGGTTCCATGCGACGGCCACGCGATTGATCCTTCTACCGATGGAAAATCAAGCCTGTCTCCGCGCCATTCTTACCGGCAACACGCTGTAACCAGCGTCCCGAGATGTCCCTGCGCCCCTGTGGCAAACTCCCCCGCTTTCGTTGAAACCGGGCCGCTGGAGCCCCGAGGGACATGCAGAAAATCATCGCGCAGATCGCGCAAGAGATCCGGGTTGAACAGCGGCAGGTGCTGGCCGCGGTGGAGTTGCTGGACGGGGGGGCGACGGTGCCCTTCATCGCCCGCTACCGCAAGGAAGTGACCGGCGGGCTGGACGACACCCAACTGCGCGAGCTGGAGTACCGCCTGGGTTACCTGCGCGAGCTGGAAGACCGCCGCGCGACCGTGCTCAAAGCCATTGACGAGCAGGGCAAGCTGACCGACGCGCTGCGGGTGGCGATCGCCAACGCGCCGACCAAGCAGGAGCTGGAAGACATCTACCAGCCCTTCAAGCTCAAGCGCCGCACCAAGGGGCAGATCGCCAAGGAGTTCGGTATCGAGCCGCTGGCCGACAAGCTGTTTGCCGACCCGACGCTGGACCCGCTGGCCGAAGCGGCCGCTTTCACCAAGCCGCCCGAGGTGCTGGACGACGGCAAGCCGGGCGCGGACTTTTCCACGCCGCAGGCGGTGCTGGACGGGGTGCGCGACATCCTGTCGGAGCGTTGGGCCGAAGACGCCGCGCTGGTGCAGAACCTGCGCGAGTGGCTGTGGAGCGATGGGCTGCTGCGCAGCTCGCTGGTGTCAGGCAAGAACGCCAACGACCCCGAGGTCGCCAAGTTCCGCGACTATTTTGAATACGACGAGCCGATCGGGCGCGTGCCGTCGCACCGGGCGCTGGCGGTGTTCCGTGGCCGCGCGCTGGAGGTTCTGGACGCCAAGCTGGTGCAGCCGGTGGAGCCGGAGCCCGGCAAGCCGTCGCTGGCCGAAGGCCGCATCGCCGTGCACCTGGGCTGGAGCCACAGCAACCGCCCCGCCGACGACCTGATCCGCAAGTGCGTGGCCTGGACCTGGCGCGTGAAGCTGAGCCTGAGCACCGAGCGCGACCTGTTCGCCCGCCTGCGCGAGAGCGCCGAGGCGGTGGCGATCAAGGTGTTTGCCGACAACCTGCGCGATCTGCTGCTGGCCGCGCCCGCCGGCCAGAAGGCGGTGATGGGGCTGGACCCGGGCATCCGCACGGGCGTGAAGGTGGCCGTGGTCGACGCCACCGGCAAGCTGCTGGAAACCGCCACGGTCTACCCGCACGAGCCGCGCCGGGACTGGGAAGGTTCGCTGCATACCCTGGGCGTGCTGTGCAAGAAGCACGGCGTGCAACTGATCGCCATCGGCAACGGCACGGCCAGCCGCGAGACCGACAAGCTGGCGGCCGATCTGCTCAAGCTGCTGGCCAAGGCCGGCATCGAGGGCGTGCAGAAGGTGGTGGTGAGCGAAGCGGGCGCCTCGGTCTATTCCGCCAGCGAGTTCGCCAGCCTGGAAATGCCCGACGTGGACGTGAGCCTGCGCGGTGCGGCCTCGATTGCCCGCCGCCTGCAGGACCCGCTGGCCGAGCTGGTGAAGATCGACCCCAAGAGCATCGGCGTGGGCCAGTACCAGCACGACGTGAACCAGAGCGAGCTGGCGCGCACGCTGGACGCGGTGGTGGAAGACTGCGTGAACGGCGTGGGTGTGGACCTGAACACCGCCAGCGCGCCGCTGTTGACGCGCGTGTCGGGCTTGTCGGCTTCGGTGGCCAAGGCGGTGGTGCGCTGGCGCGAGACGCACGGCGCGTTCAAGAACCGCCAGCAACTGCTGGATGTGGCCGGCCTGGGCGCCAAGACCTTCGAGCTGGCGGCGGGCTTTCTGCGCATCCGAGACGGTGACAACCCGCTGGACATGACCGGCGTGCACCCGGAAACCTACCCGGTGGTGGAGCAGATCATCGCCAAGACCGGCCAGCCGGTGGCGGGCCTGATGGGCCGCGCCGACATGCTCAAGACGCTCAAACCCGAGCTGTTCGCCAATCAGAAGTTCGGCGTCATCACCGTCAAGGACATCCTGGGCGAGCTGGAAAAGCCCGGCCGCGACCCGCGCCCGGAATTCCAGGTGGCGCGCTTCAACGAAGGCGTGGAAGACATTGCCGACCTGAAGGAGGGCATGGTGCTCGAAGGCACGGTGTCCAACGTGGCGCAGTTCGGCGCCTTCGTCGACCTGGGCGTGCACCAGGACGGGCTGATCCACGTCAGCCAGCTCAGCCACAAGTTCGTCAACGACGCGCGCGAGGTGGTCAAGACCGGCGACATCGTCAAGGTCAAGGTGCTGGAAGTGGACGTGGCGCGCAAGCGCATCAGCCTGACCATGAAGCTGGACGCCGCGCCCGCCCGCAAGGACGGGCCGCGCGACAACCGTTTCGAGCCGGCGCGTGGCGGCCCACGCGGCGGGTATGCCGGAGGGCAGGGCGGCGGCCAGCGCCAGCCGGAAGCGGCCGGCGCCATGGCATCGGCCTTTGCCAAGTTGCAGGGTTTGAAGCGCTGAGTCCCGTGGGGGGCAGGTTGTCCCCCATCCCGTCGCGCGCTGGCCGGCCGATGTGCGACACTTGAAATCGACGAAAGCCCGCTGCCCTTTTCCCCGCGACCCCGAACACCGACAGCGCCATGGATCTCGAAGCCCTGCTCAACTACCCCCGCGCCCTGCCGGCCATGCCCCGTGCGGTGACCGAGCTGCTGGGCGAGATGAACAAGGAAGAACCCAGCCCCAAGCGCGTGGGCGAGCTGATCGGGCACGACCCGGCGCTCACCACCCGGGTGCTGCGCCTGTCGAACTCGGCATTCTTCCGCGTCAGCCGCAAGATCGGCGATGCCGATGAGGCGGTGGCCATGCTCGGCATGACCCATGTGCGCTCGCTGGTGATGGCGGCCGCGCTGGGTGCCGGCTTCAAGAACGTGCCCGGGATCGACCTGCGCCAGTTCTGGCGCTACAGCCTGCGCGTGGCCGACATTTCCAAATCGCTGGCTGGCCTGCTCAAACAGAACCAGGGCCTGGCCTTCACCTCGGGGCTGATCCACGGCATTGGGATCCTGGTCATGCACATCGCCATGCCCGACGCCATGCGCGTGCTGGACATGGGCTGCTCGCCCCTGTCGCTCAACCGCGCCGACGCCGAAAAGGCCCAGTTCGGGTACAGCTATGCCGACGTCGGGGCCGGCATGGTCGAGCGCTGGCAGTTCCCGCCCGAAATCGTCAGCGCCATGGCCAACCAGGTCGCGCCGTTCGAAGGCGATGCCTACGACACGCTGGGTGGGGTGCTGCACCTGGCGTCGTGGCGCGCCCGGGCCGAAGAGCTGCAGCTGGACAAGCAGGGTCTGGTCGCCACCTTCCCCGACATGGTGGGGCTGACGCTGGGGCTCGATCTGGACAGCGTGCTGGGCAAAGACCCGACGGAATGGTCGTTCAGCCAGACCATCGGCATCTTCACGGATTGAGGTCCGAGGCTGCCGGACCGACGGGTACCACCGGCAAGTGGGGAATACCCTCAAGTTCCTTGGGAAGCGGTCGATGAGGAGTTGACGGTCGTTTGCACCGGCTCCACGACGCGAGGTCCTTCATGCAACTCGAGAAGCTTCTGAAGCAGCCCAATGCGCTGCCGTCGGCCCCCAAGGTCATCCGCAAGCTGATGGAAACCTTCGAGCAGGACGAGGTGGACATCCTGCAGGCGGCTTCCTACATCGAATCCGACCCGGTGCTTACGGCCAAGCTGCTCAAGATGGCCAATTCGGCCTTCTTCGGCCTGAACCGCAGCGTCACCACCGCCAAAGACGCGATGAGCGTCATGGGGCTGATCAAGGTGCGCGCCCTGGTCATCGCGGCCGCCATGGGCGACAGCTTTCACGCGGTGGGCGGGGTCAACCTCAGCCAGTTCTGGCGCTACAGCCTCAATTCGGCCAACCTCTCGCGCTACCTGGCGCTGCCCATCCGCATCGACGAAAACAGCGCTTTCACCGCCGGCCTGGTGCACGGCATCGGTGAACTGGTGATGCACGTCGGCATGCCCGAAGCCATGATCGAGCTGGACCGGGCCGTGCCCATGCTCGACCTGAAGCGGGCCAAGGCGCAGCGCGGTCTTTTTGGCTACAGCTATGCCGACGTCGGCTCGGCACTGGCGCGCGAATGGCGCTTCCCCAAGAAGATGATCAATGCCATCGAGCATCAGGTCGCGCCCTTCGACAACGATGTGTACGAGCCCATTGCCGGGGTGATCCACATCGCTTCCTGGCGCGCGCGTGCCGAAGAGCTGTCGCTGGGCAGCGAGGGCCTGATCAACACCTACCCCGATCCGGTGGGGCTGGTGCTGGGCATCGACCCCGACACCGTGATCGGCGAAGAGATTCCCGCGCTCACGCGGAACAGGAGCAGCGACGAGGCGGTCGCCTGAGTCCGCCGCCGCTGCGCGAGAATCGGCGGCCATGCCGTCCGATCACCGTCCCGCCCTTCGTCTCTACGCCGGCCCGGCTGCCCGCCGGCACATCGAACAGCATGGCCTGCTGCCCGCCCACGTGGGTGCGGTGCCCGGGGCTGCGGGTGGGCCCAAGGGGCTGATCCTCGGTCCGCTGGACCGCCTGATCTTCGGCCGCTGGCTGCCGCGCGCCGACCAGCCGGTGCACCTGATCGGCGCTTCCATCGGTGCCTGGCGCATGGCCACCGCCTGCCTGCCGGACTGCATCAGCGGCTTCGAGCGGCTGGAGCGCGACTACATCGCCCAGGACTACGAGCTGCCGCCCGGCAGCGACCGCCCCACGGCCACGCAGGTGAGCGAGACCTTCGGGGCCAATCTGGCGCAGTTTTTCGGCGGCCACCTGGCGCAGGTGCTGCACCACCCGCGCTACCGCCTGCACGTGCTGACCTCGCGCGGGCGCCACCTGCTGCGGCGCGAACACCGCCTGCTGACGCCGCTGGGTTACGCGGGGGCGTTCCTGGCGAACGCGGTGCACCGCCGCGCGCTCGGTGCCTGGCTGGAACGGGTGGTGTTTTCCACGCCGATGCCCATGTCGCCGATACCCGCGCCGGTGCCGCTGCCGTTCGCGCCCGACGGTCTGCGCACGCGCCAGCGGCCGCTGACCGAGGCGAACTTCATGGCGGCGCTGCAGGCGAGCTGTTCGATCCCGTTCTTGCTGAAGGCCGTGCCCGACGTGGCCGGTGCGCCGCGAGGCGCGTACTGGGACGGTGGCATCACCGACTACCACCTGCACCTGCCGTACCGGCTGCCGGCGTCGTCGCCCATCGTGCTGTACCCGCACTTCCAGCGCGCCGTGGTGCCCGGCTGGCTGGACAAGGTGTGGAAGCGCCGGCACCGGCCGACACCGGCGCTCGACGGCACGCTGGTGCTGGCGCCCGACCCGCGCTGGGTGGCGGCATTGCCGGGCGGCAAGCTGCCTGACCGCAGCGACTTCACCCGCTACGGGACAGACTTGGCCGCGCGCATGGCCGCCTGGGGCACAGTGGTGGCCATGGCCCGGCAACTGGCCGACGAATTCGAAGCGTGGCTGGAGCGGCCCGACCCGGGGCGGATCGAGCCGCTGTGACGAGGGCCGCGGCCCCCGAGGTCAGCGGTAGAAGACCTCGACCGTGCCCTTGAGCTTGATCAGCAGCGGCCGGCCCTTGCGGTCCATCGTCTTGCCGGCGGCCACGCGGATCCAGCCTTCGCTGACGCAGTATTCCTCCACGTCGAAGCGGTCGCGGCCGTTGAAGCGCACGCCGATTTCGCGCTCCAGAAACTCGGGGCGGTGGTGCGGGCTGCGCGGGTCGATGGACAGGTGATCGGGCAGTTCGGGGGTGGCGGCGGCGTTGTCGCTCATGTCGGATGAAAAGATGAAGGAACCTATCGGGGCGGAGCCCGTCAGTAGTGGGGGGGAAGTTCGTCCCGCAGGCTGCGCCAGGCCGGGCCCGTGTCGTCTTCGCGGCGTCGCCGCAGCTCGGCGACCTCGGCCTGCAGCCGCTCGATCTGGGCCTGCTGGCGCGCCACCAGGGCGTTGAGGGTGTCGAGCAGGTCTTCGGCGAAGCCGTTGCGGACTTCGAGCTGCTCCAGGCGGCGCTCGGTGTCGTCCGCAGACGCGGTGGACCCCGTGGCCTGGGCGCGGTGGGAAGAGTCGGATGCCATGGCCGCGAGCGTAACAGGCTTGCGGCGGGTGGCGCCGCTGCACCGGGCCCGGTTGCTTCCGGTCACGTCTGCAGGCCCCCGCGTGAACGTCTGAACCTTTACACTGTCTGTCCAACCGTTTCCTCACAAGGAGGCCACATGCGCACCAAAAACATTCTGACGGGCCTGATGGCCGCTTCCACCCTGGGCCTGGCGTCCACCGCCCAAGCCCAGAGCATCTATGGCGAAATCGGCTACATGGGACTGGACGTGGGGGCCCGTGTCGGCGGGGTGGGTATTTCCGCCAAACCGGCCAACCTGCGCGGCATCATCGGTTTCGACCTGGGGCCGCTGGCCATCGAAGGCATGACCAGCGTCAGCGAACGCGACGACACCGTGCGCGTGGGCGGCCTGAACACACCGATCCGCACCAAGGTGGACAACATCTCCGGGGTGTTCCTGAAACCCAACCTCAGCCTGGGCAATTTCGAGATCTTCGGCCGCTTCGGCGCGGCACGCACCAAGCTCAGCGTGGGCGGCGAAAAGGCCAGCGGCACCTCGCTCGCCTATGGCGCCGGCATCCGCTTCAACCTGACCGACAACCTGACGCTGGGCGCCGACTACATGAACTTCTACGACAAGGACCGCATCACGGTCGAGGGCGTGAGCATCGGCCTGGGCCTGAAGTTCTGACCGCCTGCGCGGCGTTTTCTTCCAGGGCTGCCTCCGGCAGCCCTTTTTGTTTTCAGGCCACCGCGCGGCGCTTCACTGGGGTTGCGGCAGGTGCAGCAGGCGCCCGTAGGTGTCGGCCAGGAAGCGCTCGGCGCGTTCGAGCATGAAGTAGCGGAACGCTTCGGCGGCGGGGGAGAGCAGCTTGGAGAGCGTGTGCACCACGTTCCAGGCGCGCACCACCGGGGCGCCTTCCACGTCCAGCGTGGCGATCAGCCGGTGTTCCAGTTCCAGGCCGATGGTGTGCAGTGACAGGAAGCTGATGCCCATGCCCGCCATCACGGCCTGCTTGATGGTTTCGTTGCTGGTCATTTCCATCACCACGCGCGGTTCCATGCGCGAGCGTTCCAGGAATTTCTCCATCGCGGCGCGGGTGCCGGAGCCCCGCTCGCGCAGGATGAAGCCGTAGGGCCGCAGCGATTCCACGGTGGGGTGGCCCACGCGCAGCAGCGGGTGGTCGGTGGCGGCCACGAACACATGCGGGTGCGCGGCGAAGGGCTCGGCCCGGGTGGCCAGTTCGGTCGGGGGGCGGCCCATGATGGCGATGTCGACCTCGTTGCCCTGCAGCATCTTCACCAGCCGCTCGCGGTTGCCGACCTCGAGCCGGATTTCCACGCCCTCGTGTTCGTGCTGGAACCCGGCCAGCAGGCGCGGCAGGAAGTACTTGGCGGTGCTCACCATGCCGATGGTCAGGGTGCCGGTCTCCAGCCGCTGCAGGCGCGCGGCGGCGTCTTCGGCGTCCTTCAGCGTGGCGAGCATCTTGCGCGCATAGACCAGCATGTATTCGCCCGCGGTGGTCAGGGCGACCTGCCGGCCGCTGCGCTCGAACAGGGGCAGGCCGACGTGGCCTTCCAGCTCCTTGACCTGCATGGTCACGGCGGGCGGGGTCAGGTGCAGGGCCTCGGCGGCGCGGGCAAAGCTCAGGTGGCGCGCCACCTCGGTGAACACGCGCAACTGCCGGAATGTGGCGTTCTTCATTAAGTAATACCTGAATTGAAAATGAAGAATATGTGAATTTACCTTATCAATCAAGGCTTCTACAGTCCGTCAAACCCGTGAATTTCCACGGCATGAAAAAAACGACGAGACGACACCGCCATGCTCCAGGCCTTGATCTTCGATGTGGACGGCACCCTGGCCGACACCGAAAGCCTGCACCGGGAGGCCTTCAACCACGCGTTCGCGCAGGCCGGTCTGGGCTGGCACTGGGACGAGGCGCTCTACACCGGGTTGCTGGAGGTGTCGGGTGGCAAGGAGCGGTTGCTGCACTACTGGCGCTGCGTGCAGCCGGACCTGCGCGAGCTGGAAGCCGGCGCGGTGCAGGCCACCATCGACCGCCTGCACGCGGTCAAGACCGCCTGGTACGAAGACGCGGTCGGGCGCGGTGCGGTGGCGCTGCGCCCCGGGGTGCTGGCGCTGATGGACGAGGCGCGCGGCCAGGGGCTGCAACTGGCGATCGCCACCACCACCTCGCCGGTGAACATTGCGGCCCTGCTGCGCACCGCCATCGGGCCTGACTGGCGCCTGCATTTCCGCGCCGTGGGCGACGCCAGCAACGCGCCGGTCAAGAAGCCGCACCCGCAGGTCTACCGCCGGGTGCTGACCGACCTGGGCCTGGCGCCAGAGAACTGCGTGGCCTTCGAGGATTCGGCCAACGGCCTGGCCGCTGCGGCCGGCGCCGGGCTGCGCACGGTGATCACGCCGACGGCCTTCACCGCCCACCACGATTTCGCCGACGCGCTGCGCGTCGTTCCCGACCTGGGCCACGTGAGTCTCGCGCGCTTGCGCGAATGGCTCCGCGCCTGAACCCTGCCTAGCCTTCGTTTGCCATGAGTGCCATCCGCATCGCCCCGTCCATCCTGTCTGCCGACTTCGCCCGCCTGGGCGAGGAGGTGCGCGCCATCGAAGCCGCCGGCGCCGACCTCGTGCATTTCGACGTCATGGACAACCACCACGTGCCCAACCTCACCGTCGGGCCGCTGGTGTGCGAAGCCATCCGCCCGCACGTGAAGATCGGCATCGACGTGCATCTGATGGTCGAGCCGGTGGATGCGCTGGTGCCGCTGTTCGCCAAGGCCGGCGCCAACCTGATCAGCTTCCACCCCGAGGCCAGCCGCCACGTCGACCGCACGCTGCAGCTGATCCGCGGCCACGGCTGCAAGGCCGGGCTGGTGTTCAACCCCGCCACGCCGCTGGCCTGGCTCGACCACGTGATGGACAAGCTCGATCTGGTGCTGCTCATGAGCGTGAACCCGGGCTACGGCGGCCAGGCCTTCATCCCGTCCACGCTCGGCAAGCTGCGCGCGGCGCGCGAACGCATCGACGCCCACATGGCCGCGACCGGCCGCGAGATCTGGCTGGAGGTGGACGGCGGCGTGAAGCTCGACAACGTGGCCGAGATCGTGCGCGCGGGCGCCGACACGCTGGTGGCCGGCAGCGCCGTGTTCGGCGCCCCCGACAACGACGGCGGCTACCGCACCGTGATGCGCCAGCTCCGGCAGGCCGCCGGGCCGTCGCCGGCCATGCCGCGCCGCTGAACCCGACCGACCGAATGTTCCCTTCCGCGAAAGACCCGCTCCCATGACCACCCGCCGTCGCTTCACGCTGACCCAGTACCTGATCGAACAACGCCGCCGCTTTCCGTCGGCCAGTGGCGACTTCAACGCCCTGGTGCTCGACGTGGCCCTGGCCTGCAAGGCCATCGCGCGTTCGGTCGCCTTCGGCGAACTCGGCAGCGTGCTCGGGAACCCGGTGGCCGACGTGGCCACGGGCGTGAACGTGCAGGGCGAGGAGCAGAAGCGCCTGGACGTGGTGAGCAATGCCTACTTCACCGAAATGACGGAGTGGGGCGGCCACCTGGCGGGCATGGCCTCGGAGGAGATGGACCACCCTTACCAGATTCCTTCGACGCACCAGCGCGGCAAGTACCTGCTGGTGTTCGACCCGCTCGACGGTTCGTCGAACATCGACGTGAACGTGACCGTGGGCAGCATCTTCTCGGTGCTGCGGGCGCCGCAGGCGGTTATCGACAGCGGGCGCGACGTGGTCGAGGCCGACTTCCTGCAACCCGGCACGCAGCAACTGGCGGCGGGCTACGCGCTCTACGGCCCGACCACCATGCTGGTGCTGACGGTGGGCAACGGCGTGGCCGGCTTCACGCTGGACCCGAACCTGGGCCAGTTCATGCTCACCCACCCCCAGCTGCAGGTGCCCGAAGACACGCAGGAGTTCGCCATCAACGCTTCCAACACCCGCTTCTGGGAGCGCCCGATCCGGCGCTACGTGGACGAGTGCCTGGCCGGCCGCACCGGTCCGCGCGGCAAGGACTTCAACATGCGCTGGATCGCCAGCATGGTGGCCGAGGCGCACCGCATCCTGATGCGCGGCGGCGTGTTCATGTACCCGCGCGACACCAAGGACCCGAGCAAGCCCGGCCGCCTGCGGCTGCTGTACGAGGCCAACCCCATCGGTTTCATCATGGAGCAGGCGGGCGGGCGCGCCAGCACCGGCCGCGAACCGATGCTGACGGTCGAGCCCACGTCGCTGCACCAGCGCATCGGTCTGGTGTTCGGCTCGCGCAACGAAGTGGAACGCATCGAGCGTTACCACCGCGAGCCGGCGGCCTCCAGGGACGACAACCCGCTGTTCGCCGAGCGCAGCCTCTTTAGGGATTGAGGCCACGCAGAACCCTGACTCGAAACAGACCCGCGGCGCACGAAGGGCCTTGACCAGAAAACCGCCGGGCCGGCTTTGCCGGACGGCTGGAGTTGCCCCCGGAAGGGGGTGACGCCGAAGGCGGCGCGGGGGAGATTTTTAACTTCGGAGCCCCCTCATGTCTGAAAGACACCCCATCATCGCGATCACCGGTTCGTCCGGTGCCGGCACCTCGACAGTGACGCGCACCTTCCAGAACATCTTCCGCCGCGAAGCCATCGAGGCCGCCGTCATCGAAGGCGACAGCTTCCACCGCTTCGACCGCCAGGCCATGAAGCAGCGCATGGCCGAGGAAGAAGGGCAGGGCAACCGGCACTTCAGCCACTTTGGCGCCGAAGGCAACCTGTTCGAAGAGCTGGAGACGCTGTTCCGCGACTACGCGGCCACCGGTTCGGGCCGCTGCCGCAAATACCTGCACAACGCGGCCGAGGCCGCGCCGTACGGCCTGGAGCCCGGCACCTTCACGCCGTGGGAGCCGCTGCGCCCGGACACCGACGTGCTGTTCTACGAAGGCCTGCACGGCGCGGTGAAGACCGACACGGTCGACATTGCGCAGTACCCGGACCTGCTCATCGGCGTGGTGCCCTCGATCAACCTGGAGTGGATCCAGAAGCTGATCCGCGACAAGACCCAGCGCGGCTACAGCCAGGAGGCGGTGGTCGACACCATCCTGCGGCGCATGCCCGACTACGTGAACTACATCGTGCCGCAGTTCGGCCTGACGCACGTGAACTTCCAGCGCGTGCCGGTGGTGGACACCTCCAACCCTTTCATCGCGCGCGACATTCCCACGGCCGACGAGAGCGTGTGCGTGATCCGCTTCGCCAAGCCCAAGGGCATCGATTTTCCGTACCTGCTGTCGATGATCGACGGCGCCTGGATGAGCCGCGCCAACACCATCGTGGTGCCCGGCGGCAAGATGGAACTGGCCATGCAACTGATCTTCACCCCCTTCATCTGGCGCATGCTGGAACGCCGGAGGAACGCGTCATGAACACCCCTTCGACATCTCCCGAACAGGCCCGCCGCCTGGCCAATGCCGTGCGCATGCTGGCCGTCGACGCGGTCGAAAAGGCCCAGTCCGGTCACCCGGGCGCGCCCATGGGCATGGCCGACATCGCCGAGGTGCTGTGGCGCCGCCACCTGCGCCACAACCCCAGCAACCCGAAGTGGGCCGACCGCGACCGCTTCGTGCTCAGCAACGGCCACGGCTCCATGCTGATCTACGCGCTGCTGCACCTCACGGGCTACGACCTGCCGCTGAGCGAGCTGCAGAACTTCCGCCAGCTGCACAGCAAGACCGCGGGCCACCCCGAGGTGGGCGTCACGCCCGGCGTGGAAACCACCACCGGCCCGCTGGGCCAGGGCATCAGCAACGCGGTCGGCATGGCGCTGGCCGAGAAGCTGCTGGCGGCCGAGTTCAACCGGCCGGGCCACACCGTGGTCGACCACTTCACCTACGCTTTCCTGGGCGATGGCTGTCTGATGGAAGGCATCAGCCACGAAGCCTGCTCGCTGGCGGGCACGCTGCGGCTGTCCCGGCTGATCGCTTTCTATGACGACAACGGCATCTCCATCGACGGCCACGTCGAGGGCTGGTTCACCGACGACACGCCGCAACGCTTCCAGGCCTACGGCTGGCACGTGATTCCGGTGGTCGATGGCCACGATCCGGTCGCGATCGAGGCGGCCCTGGTGCAGGCGCGGCAACAGGCGCAGCGCCCCGACGGGCGCCCCACGCTGATCTGCTGCCAGACCGTGATCGGCATGGGCGCGCCGCACAAGGCCGGCACGCACGACGTGCACGGCGCCCCGCTGGGCGCGGTGGAAGTGGCCGCCACGCGCGCTGCGCTGGACTGGACGGCCGGGCCGTTCGAGATCCCGGCCGACGTGGCCGAGGCCTGGGACGCGCGCGCCGCCGGCCAGGCGCTGGAGCGCGACTGGCGCCAGCGCTTCGAGGCCTACCGCACCGAGTTTCCCGACGAGGCGGCGGAGTTTGAGCGCCGCATGGCCGGCGATCTGCCGGCGGACTTTGCCGAGCGCCTGCCCGCGCTGCTGGAAGCCGTGGCCGCGCGCCCCGAGGCGGTGGCCACGCGCAAGGCCAGCCAGAACGCGCTGGACGCATTGGCGCCGCTGGTGCCGGAGTTCTTCGGTGGCAGCGCCGACCTGACGGCGTCCAACCTCACCAACTTCAAAGCTTGCACCCGCGCCGGGCGCGACGCCTGGGGCAACCACCTGAGCTACGGCGTGCGCGAATTCGGCATGGCCGCGATCATGAACGGCATCGCGCTGCACGGCGGCTACATCCCCTACGGCGGCACCTTCCTGACCTTCAGCGACTACAGCCGCAACGCCATCCGCATGGCCGCGCTGATGAAGCAGCGCGTGATCCACGTGTTCACGCACGACTCCATCGGCCTGGGCGAAGACGGCCCCACGCACCAGAGCGTGGAACACGTGCCCAGCCTGCGCCTGATCCCGCACCTGGACGTGTGGCGGCCGGCCGATGCGCTGGAGACCGCCGTGGCCTGGGTCTGTGCGCTCGAACGGCGCGACGGGCCGAGCGCGCTGTGCCTGTCGCGGCAGAACCTGCCGCGTGTGACCGAAGGCGTGCTGGCCGGCCACATCCGCAAGGGGGGCTACGTGCTCAGCGATATGGAGTCGCCCCAGGCGGTGATCGTTGCCACGGGTTCCGAGGTCGAGATCGCGCTGCAGGCGCAGGCCCTGCTGGCGGCCGACGGCGTGCGCTGCCGCGTGGTTTCGATGCCGAGCACCAACGTGTTCGACCGCCAGCCGCGCGCTTACCAGGACAAGGTGCTGCCGCTGTCGCTGCCGGCGGTGGCGGTTGAGGCCGCTCATCCCGACTTCTGGCGCAAGTACGTGGGGCGCACGGGCATGGTCGTGGGCGTTGCCACCTTCGGCGAGTCGGCGCCGGCCAAGGTGCTTTACCGGCACTTCGGCGTGACCAGCGCGCGCGTGGCCGATGCCGTGCGCACCCTCGTGCACCGCGCCGCGCACCGGCGCGAGGAGCCCTTGCCCGAGCAGATCGTGCCCGGCCTGCACTGACGGCCGTTCCCCTCCGAGACTCCCTGGACGACGCGATGACCCCGCCCCTTTACGACCTGATTCTTTTCGACCTCGACGGCACGCTGGTGGAGACCGCGCCGGAAATCGCCGATGCCGTCAACGATGCGCTGGCCCACCTGGGGCGTTCGCCCGTCACCCAGCGCCAGGTGGACGACTGGATCGGCCACGGCACGCGCGAGCTGCTGATCCAGGCGCTGGCCCACACCGGACAGCAGCCGCCCGATGCGGTGCGCCACGACCCGGGGTTTGCCGATGCCGAGGCGGTGTTTGCCCGTTGCTACGAACAGCGCTGTGGCACCCGAAGCCGCCTGTACCCACGGGTGCGGGAGACGCTGCAGGCGTTGCGTGCGGCCGGTGTGCGGCTGGCGGTGGTGACCAACAAGGAGGCGCGCTACACCCGCCCGGTGCTGGCCGCGCACGGCCTGGCCGACAGCTTCGACCAGGTCATCAGCGGCGACACCCTGCCGGTCAAGAAGCCCGACCCGATGGCGGTGGACGACTGCCTGCGCCGCTTCGGCGTGGGGCGCGAGCGCACGCTGTTCGTGGGCGACTCCTCCATCGACGTGGCCACGGCCCGCAATGCCGGCGTGGCGGTCTGGGCGCTGCCCTATGGCTACAACATGGGGCAGCCCATTGAAAGCTGCGACCCGGACCGCGTCATTCCCGACATCGCCGCGCTGTTGGCCTGAGCCGGCCAGCACCGCATCCCTTTTCTGGTTCATTTCATTCAAGGAGCCCTTCAGGCCATGGCTATCAAAGTCGGTATCAACGGATTCGGCCGTATCGGCCGCAACGTGCTGCGCAGCGCGATCCAGAACTTCCCGGACATTCAGATCGTTGCCATCAACGACCTGCTCGAGCCCGACTACCTGGCCTACATGCTGCAGTACGACAGCGTGCACGGCCGCTTCAAGGGCAGCGTCAGTGT